>NZ_FUXM01000010.1 GCF_900167165.1 Carboxydocella sporoproducens DSM 16521
GAACCGGCCCAGATCAAAGCCGGACAGGTATTTGCCCTGGTGGTGGAAACGGCCACCACCCCTTATACCTGGGAAGAAACTGTTTATGAACAGCAGCCTGATGGCAGTGTTGTAGAAAAGAAAGTAAGACGAAGTCGGCCCTGTCCGGGAGCAAAATATGTACAGGCCCGCTTTCCTGATGGACAGCAGGTGCTGCTGGAACCGACAAATCCGGCCGGGACACCGGCTAACACCTGGCAATTGCCTGTTAATCCCCGGTCGAAAAACAGAGCTCGCATCCATTTCACTGATCCCTATTTACCGGATGGACTTTATCCGGTTACCATTATCGCTGGCGGGGCGGGGGATAATGGTAACCTTTCGGCCCGCACGGTGATAAAAGTGGTGATTAAGGGCAGTATACTGGAAGGAATTAAGAGCAGATTGACATATTGAAAAAAATCAAAAGAGGTCCCTTGCATTACATGCAAAGGACCTCTTTTCTTGTCTTAAAAAAGGCAAAATCGGCTTTGTTTATACTTCCATGATGATGGGCAAAATCATGGGTCTTCTCCTGGTCTTTTCATAAAGATATTTACCGATGCTGTCTCTAATTCCGGCTTTGATCGAAGCCCAATCAGCATTCCCTCTGACCTGGGTCTTCTCAATCGCGATCTTCACCTTCTCTTTGGCTTCTTCCATTAGCTTTTCCGCCTCACGGACATAGACGAAACCTCGTGAAACAATATCTGGACCTGCTACAATGGCACCGGTCTCTTTGTTCATTGTCACCACTACAATCAAAATCCCATCCTGGGCCAACTGCTTTCTATCCCGCAATACAATATTTCCCACATCGCCTACACCCAGGCCGTCAACCAGTACTTTACCGGCAGTGGTGCGACCTGCCACCCGTCCACTTTTGCGTGTAAACTCCAGCACCTGACCATTTTCAGCCACAAAGATATTGGCTTCATCCATTCCCATTTCTTTTGCCAGCTGGGCGTGTTTAATCAAATGGCGATATTCCCCATGTACCGGGACGAAAAACTTAGGCCTAACCAGGTTGAGCATCAGTTTTAGCTCCTCCTGGCTAGGGTGCCCGGAAACGTGAATACCGGAAAACTTTTCGTAAATTACTTCCGCCCCTTGTTTAAACAGGCTATTGATTACACGGGAAACCATGCGCTCATTTCCAGGGATGGGAGTAGCTGAAATAATTACCGTATCACCTGGTAAAATTTCCACTTGACGATGGTCTGCATTAGCCATGCGGGTAAGGGCAGACATAGGTTCACCCTGGCTACCAGTGGTCAAAATCACAACCTCATTGGCAGGATAGTCGTTGATATCATCCAGATCAATCATGATATCTTCCGGATAAGTCAAATACCCCAGCTCTGTGGCAATATTAACAACATTGACCATACTCCGCCCTGAAACAGCAACTTTTCTGCCATATTTGTGAGCCGCATTAATTACTTGCTGCAAACGATGAACATTGGAAGCAAAAGTGGCAACAATTATCCGGTTTTTGGCATTCTGAAAGGTTTCATCGAAAGTCAAACCTACTGTCCGCTCAGACATGGTATAGCCAGGGCGTTCCGCATTGGTACTATCTGCCAGTAAAACCAGAACTCCCTGATCGCCAAGCTCAGCGAATTTATGAAAATCGGTTACTTCCCCATCAACAGGAGTTTGGTCAAACTTGAAGTCCCCGGTATGCACAATCACACCTAACGGAGTTCTGACCGCTATTGCTACCGCATCAGGTATGCTGTGGCTGACCCGGATAAACTCCACTTTAAAAGGTCCGATGGTCACACTGTCTCTGGGTTTTACTGCCACTAACTTGCACTGCCCTAAAATCCCCGCCTCTCTCAACTTTCCCTGCAAAAGCCCTAAAGTCAATCTGGTCCCATAAACCGGCACATTCAGTTGTTTCAAGACATAGGGTAAAGCGCCGATATGGTCCTCATGTCCGTGGGTGAGGACTATCCCCCTGACCATTTCCTTATTTTCCAACAGATAGGTGATATCCGGAATCACAAAATCAATACCAGGCATATCATCTTCAGGAAACATCAAACCTGCATCAATAACCAGAATGTTATCCTCATACTTTACTACCATCATGTTTTTGCCAATTTCCCCCAGACCACCCAGGGGAATTAATGTAATTTTACCCTTGGCCGCAGCCATGGATACACCTCCTGACTTTTCTTTCTCTGCCCATCTTTGTGCCAGGAGAAGCAATCTTTTACCTCAGGTGATTCCGGATATAAGCCGCCCTTGCCACTTCGTAACAATTATACAGGAAAGCCAGTTCATTTACAAGTATTCCCCAAGAAAAGAAAAAAATCCGGGGCACCCCGGTTATAGCAATTTTGCTATTGCTGCTTTTATTTCTTCAGTAGCAGGGACTAAAGGCAGGCGTACACTGCCAACCTGAAAACCTTTAAGAGCCATCGCAGTTTTTACCGGTACTGGATTGGTAGTAATAAACAACCCCTTAAAAACAGGTATCAGTTCCCGATGCAAGCTGGCAGCAGTTTCGATATTGCCAGCAAGATAGCTTTCAATCATTTTTTTCATCTGCAGGCCTACAATATGAGCCGCTACACTAACTACTCCATAACAGCCCAGGCTTAACATGGGTAAAGTCAGACTATCATCACCGCTATAGACACGGAAGTTTGCCGGAACCAGACGTAGCAACTGACTTACCTGATCCAGGTTGCCGGAAGCCTCTTTAATAGCCACAATATTGGACACCTGAGCCAGTTCTGCCACCGTCTCCGGCAATAGATTGATTCCTGTTCTGCCCGGAATATTATAGAGCATAATGGGTAACCCAGTGGATTCTGCTACTGCCCGGAAGTGAGCTTTTAACCCGTTTTGACAGGGCTTATTATAGTAGGGAACTACCAGCATTACCCCATCTACACCCAGTTTTTCTGCTTCTTTGGTCAGAGCTATAGATTCTTTGGTATTATAGGAACCGGTTCCAGCAATAACCCGGGCTTTATTGCCCACCGCCTCCTTTACCGCCGCATAAAGCTTAATCTTTTCTTCTTTAGTAAGCGTAGGGGATTCACCAGTGGTCCCAGTCACAACTATTCCATCACTGCCGTTATCGACCAGGTACTGGGCTATCTTCTGAGCCTCAGAGTAGTTTACTTCATCATTTTCTGTAAAAGGAGTAATCATGGCGGTTATTAACCTGCCAAAATCCATTAATGTTTCCTCCCTTCTTATTGGTCCAAATAAAACTCAGTATGCAAGGCCCGTATTGCCCTTTCCATATCCTGATTTTTGACCAGTACCCAGATGGAGGTATAGGAATCAGCGGATTGCAGGATATTGATCTGTTCTCGATAAAGGGCGCGGGCAATTGCAGCCATTACCCCGGGAATGCCAGTCATACCAGCACCTACCACAGCTACTTTAGCGCATCCAGGGGTGAGATAAACTTGATAACCTAAATTAGCTAAGATGCTATATGCTTTTTCCGCCAGGTCATCTTTTACAGTAAAAGCTACCATTTGCGGATCAGCATTTATGAAATCCACACTGATGCCAGCTTCCGCCATGGCATGGAAGATTTTGTATTGTTCAGTGATGCCGTTTTCCTGAGCAAGGACAACTTTAACCTGGGTAATTCCAGCAATATGAGCTATCCCGGTAATCATTCGCTCTCGTTTAACACCATTATTGCCCTGAGCCTCCTGGTTACCAGTTACCAGTGTCCCCGGATGTTCGGAAAAAGTATTTTTAACCCAGATTGGGATGTTTTTTTGCATAGCAATTTCCACGGCACGGGGATGGATCACTTTGGCTCCTTCCTGGGCCAGCTGGCAAATTTCATTGAATGTAACCACATCCAGCAGTTTGGCTTTATCTACTATGCGCGGGTCAGCAGTCATAATGCCGTCAACATCAGTATAAATGTCAATATATTCGGCATTCAGGGCCACCCCCAGGGCAGAAGCAGTAGTATCACTGCCGCCCCGGCCCAGAGTGGTGATCTCACCTGCTTCAGTCATGCCTTGAAAACCTGCTACTACAGGGATTATATTGCGTTCCAGCAACTGCCGAATTCTTTTGGGTTCTACCCGCAGAATGCGGGCATCACCAAAATGGTCATCGGTAATTATCCCCGCCTGCCAGCCAGTCAGAAAAGAAGCTGCCAGCCCTCGCTCCAATAAGCCTGCCACTAAAACAACCCCGGAAATTATCTCTCCACAGACAGCCAGTAAATCCAATTCCCGCCGTGGCACTTTAGGGTTAGTTTTACGAACCAGATCCAGAAGGGTGTCGGTAGCATAAGGATCACCCCGCCGGCCCATGGCCGAAACGACTACTACCGGCAGGTATCCCTGTCGCACCGCACCAATAATTTTTTCCAGTACTTTTTCTCTGGTCTGCTCATTTGCTACCGATGTCCCACCAAACTTCTGGACAATAATCTTCATAAATTCGCACCTCGTCAAATACAATTATATTTGACCAGGAGTTCCGCTATTTGCACCGCATTTGTTGCTGCCCCTTTACGCAGCTGGTCGGCAACTACCCAGAGATTTAAACCATTGGCAAGGGAATTATCCTCCCGGATCCTGCCGACAAAAACTTCATCCCTATTGGAAGTGAAAAGTGGCATCGGGTACTGTTTTTCCTGGACATTATCAACCACAATAATACCAGGGCTATTGCGCAGTATTTCCCTGGCTTCAGCCGCAGTCAGCTTCCGCTCGGTCTCAATATTAATTGATTCGGAATGGCTGCGATAAACAGGAACCCGTACAGTCGTAGCTGTAACAGCAATATTGTCATCATGCAGAATTTTCTTGGTTTCCCGTACCATTTTCCACTCTTCTTTGGTATAATCCATGTCTTCAAAGACATCGATGTGAGGAATCAGGTTAAATGCGATTGGATAGGGAAACACCTGGGGCGGATACTCTTCCCCCGCCAGTACAGCCTGAGTTTGTTTGGTTAGTTCTTCAATGGCCTCAATTCCGGCACCAGAAACTGCCTGGTAAGTAGAAACAACAACCCTCTTAATTTTAGCAGCTTGATGCAGCGGATTCAATGCCACCACCATTTGAATAGTGGAACAATTGGGGTTAGCAATAATGCCTTTGTGCCATTTTACATCTTCGGGATTGACCTCTGGCACTACCAGGGGTACATCAGGTTCCAGCCGAAAGGCACTGGAATTATCAATAACTACACAACCAGCTTTGGCCGCGGAACGGGCAAATTCCTTACTGGCAGAGCCGCCAGCAAACAGCGCTATATCCACCCCTTGAAAGGATTCATGGGTAGTCTCCTCTACGATATAGCTTTTTCCCTGATATTGAATTTCCTTACCTGCAGAACGCTGGGATGCCAGTAATTTCAGGCCATTGATGGGAAATTCTCTTTCCGCCAGCACTTTTAGAATCTCCTGTCCTACTGCGCCAGTGGCACCTACTACAGCTACATTCAATTTTTTCACGTTCATCCCTCCATCTCTCTCTGTTATTTCGGTGGTCCTAACAAAACAGGCTGGATTTGGCGCCCGTTTAATGCCTCTATAATGGTATCAGGAATAAGTTCCATTTTAGCCACCAGTGAGTTGGGTTTTTGCCAGGGGTTATCCTGACAGAAAGGCACCAGATAGATATTTTTGCTGTTTAATAGTAATCCGATATTTTTAGCATTCATACCCAGTCCATCATTAGTCGAAACTGCAATGACCACCGGGCGGCCATTGCGCAAATGAGCTTTAGTAGCCATCAATACCGGGCCGTCGGTAATGCCATTGGCCAACTTGGCGATAGTATTGCCGGTACAGGGAGCGATCACTATCAGGTCTAACAGCTTGCCAGGACCGATGGGCTCTGCTGTGACTATTTCGTTTATTACAGGACCGCTACAATATTTAGAAAAGCGATTCAGCCAATCTTCTGCCTTGCCGAACTTGGTATCCGTCTGGTATGCCGCTTTGGACATAATCAGAGTGATCTCGGCACCCTCCTGAGCTAGCTGGTCCAGTACCGGTTCTACGGCAGCAAAGGTGCAAAAGGAGCCGGTGATAGCAAACCCGATTTTTTTACCCATGAGACGCATATCAGGCATCCCCCTTTTTAGTCAATCCAAGTTCCTGCATAATGATTTTGGGAATCACCTCAACCAGGATTTGGGCCGCTGTCACCGGTGCCACCTTGCCGGGGAGCCCCGGAGCCAGTACGGCTTTTATGCCGAGTCCGGCAGCAGTTTCAAAATCAACCCCGCCGGGATGGGAGGCCAAATCCAGAATATATGCGTCCGGGCGAACTTTTTTTAATTTTTCCCTGTCCAGCACCAGAGCTGGGACTGTGTTGAAGATAATATTCATACCAGGTAATACTCTGTCGATCTCAGCAAAGGCTACGGGAACATACCCGCATTCATAAATTCTTGCCAGGTCTTTTTGTTTTCTGGCTGCCACATAGGTATGCGCCCCAATGCCTTTGAGCATGCGAGCCAGAGTAATGCCAGTCCTGCCAAAACCGATAACCAGGGCATTAGAGCCATGGATAGTGATCGGTAAGGCTTCCATTGCCATCTGGATAGCCCCTTCAGCAGAAGGAATAGAATTGTAAATAGCAACATCATCTAGTTCCATATACTCGATAACCCGGTGACCAGTGCGTGCTACCAGTTGTTTTAAAGCCTTTTTAATCACTCCCACCAGGATTGGGACCCGTAATGGCAAATGGGCAAGCGTCTCCTCCGTTAAAATTAAAGGAACAGATAAATGGGGAGCGTAAACTCTGCCGCCATCTCCAATTCCTGGTACCGGCAATAACAGCACATCTGCGTCTTTCAGAGCCTCGTGGATGCTGGCAGCTTGAATAATCTTAGGTCCAGATTTAAGATTGGGAACCCCGATGACTTTTAAAATCGCCCCCATTTCCGCCAGGGCATTCACCAGAATAATCTGCCTCTGGTCCCCACCAACTACGGCTATGGTTACCCCGTTTAATACAGGCGTCATTTTTTCCCTCCCTCCCTGAGCCTAAATCCCAATATACTCTCATGGTAGTTGTAGTATATGGTGCTCAGGGAGAAGGCGTGCCTGTTAGAGTTCCAAAAAGTTATCTAAACCGTATATTAAGCCCTGGGTATGATAAATCTGGCGAATACCCAGCAATACCCCGGGCATAAAGGACTCCCGGCTGATGGAATCATGGCGAATGGTGAGGGTCTGGCCTAAACCGCCAAAAATAACTTCCTGATGAGCGACATACCCTGGTAATCGTACGGAATGAATTCTAATCCCACCAAAATTGCCACCACGGCTAGCAGGAATGGTTTCTTTTTCCTCCGGGTGACCCTGAGCTTTTTCGCCCCTGACAGTCATAATGGCTTCCGCTGTCTTGATGGCTGTGCCCGAGGGAGCATCCAGTTTTTGATCATGATGTAATTCAATTATCTCTACATCGGGAAAGTACTGGGCAGCTTTTCGGGCAAATTCCATCATCAGGATAGCACCTAAGGCAAAATTCGGAGCTACCAGGCAGGCAGTTTGATATTGCTGACACCAGCGCTTAATCTCTTCCAGGTCCTGCTGGGAAATACCAGTCGTCCCTACTACTGCTTTAGCCCCATTGGCTAAAATGGTATGTATGTTGCCCATCACATTTTCCGGGCTGGTAAAATCGACCACTACATCAGCTCCAGTGGACCGAATAGTTTCGGCCAAATCATTGCTTACATATAAATCTGTAATTGCAATTTTTTCCTTATTACCGCGTACATCTACTGCTCCCACTAAAAGCAAGTCCGAAGCACTATTTACAGCTTTGATGACTTCCTGGCCCATTTTACCTAATGCACCATTAACTATAACCTTAATCATCTAATCCCTCCTCCTGCTTAATAAAAAAGCGACTGCTGAGTATTTCTCTCAGTAGTCGCCCAATTCCCTATGAGCAGAGTTAAAAGAAATACTCACCTCTGTCCCCCAAATGAGTCAGTGCTCCATTAGGAAACGGGGATTTCCTAATGACAGTCCCGGACATCTTCTGCCCGGTCCCAGCAACAATAGCGCAGATCTATTGTCACTTCGGCGGTCTCCCCTTTCCCCTGACCTCCTCGAGTTCTGCCCTCTCCGTCAGGTTACTCATGAATCCCGCGACCTCTGACTCATCCCTCGTCGAGATGAGGATGATATTTTTTAATTTATATATTAGCATAATTTTTCTCCTCTGGCAAGGCTGGTTAATAGGCGTATTTCTGATAGTTGGGATAAGTATTATCCAGTTCTACAATTACCACTTCACTGCCTATTTTTTTTATCGCCGGCCATGGTATAATCAGATATTGTTTGTCCATCCAAAACCCCAGCATACCACCCCGATTAGGTAAAATAATGGATTCTATCTGCCCGGTTCTGGGGTCGATGACCACATCAGACTCGCCGATGGTGCCCAATCTGGCGCCATCCAGGATATTTATTACTTCTTTGCCAATTAACTCACTCAAGCGCATAATCACTCCCCCTTTGGAATTAAATATATCCAACAGGGGACAAAATTATGCTTTATCTGCCGGTATGACCAAATCCTCCCGTGCCTCGCTCCGTTTGAGGCAATTCATCGGTTATAACCCATTGGCCTTGAACTACTGGGGCAATTACCAGCTGGGCTATTCGCTCTCCCGGCTGGATGGTAAAAGGCTGTTGGCCGTGATTGATCAAAATAACTTTTATCTCACCTCGATAATCAGCATCGATGGTACCAGGGGTATTTAAGCAGGTGATACCATGTTTGGCAGCCAGGCCACTCCTGGGCCGGACCTGAGCTTCATAACCGGGGGGTAAAGCAATGGCAATCCCGGTATCTATTAACCTGTACTGGCCCGGTTCCAAAATAACAGGTGCCGGAATAGCTGCAATTAAATCAGCCCCGGCGCTCCCTTCTGTCATATAAACCGGGACCACATCTAGTGGTAAATCCGTAACTTTTTTCAGGGGGACTTTTATTTGTGCCAAGATTCAATCACCTCTTGGGTACCTTTCGGTCCGATTGCTGCCAATGACCACCCCTGCTGGTACCAGAATTTTGTACCAAGCTGTTTTACCTGTTCCACAGTAACCTGATCTATTTTGGCCAGTACTTCCTCTATTGGTGTAATCCTCCCCAGGGTAAGTTCCAGCTTACCCAGCCTGGACATGCGACTGCTGGCTGACTCCAGACCGAGGACAAAATTTCCTTTAATTTGCTGTTTGGTCCGATGGAGCTCCTCCTCATTTAAATCATTTAACATTTGCTCGAAATTCTCTTTAATTAAAGTTAAGACTTGAGGGATATTATTCATGGTCAAGCCGGCATAAATCCCCAGTATGCCCGTATCCATATAATTACTGGTATAGGAATATACCGAATAAGCCAAGCCTCGTTCTTCCCTTATGCTCTGAAACAAGCGGGAACTGATCCCACCCCCTAGTAAACTATTAAGACAGTGCAGCCCATAAATATCGGGATCTCCTGCTGCCAGACCATAACTGCCCAGGCAGATATGTACCTGTTCAATATCCTTGGTTTTAACCAGTACAGGTTGCTGTTCAAAAGTGTTTTGGCTGGTAACGGTTAGGGCATTTTCCCGCTGCCAGTTAACAAACAACTGGGTAAAACGATTCTTTACATATTCTGGCTCAAAAGAACCGGCAATAGCTATCACAGTGTTTTCAGGACGATAGGTTTGTTCTAAATAGGTCAAAATATCTTCCCGTCTGATGTTATTTATGATTTCTGTTGTACCAATGATCGGACGACCCAAAGCATGTCCGCTGAAAAGCGCTCGGGAAAGCAAGTCATGCACAATATCATCGGGAGTATCTTCATACATTTTAATTTCTTCCAGAATTACATTCCGTTCTTTATCAATAGCATCTGTGGCAAAAAGGGAATTGAAAAACATATCGGTCAGAACATCAATTGCGATATCAATGTATTCATCCAGTACTTTAGCATAATAGCAGGTATATTCCTTGGAAGTAAAGGCATTTAGTTGTCCGCCAACAGCATCAAGAGCTTCTGCCAATGCTTTAGCACTACGCTGGGTTGTTCCTTTAAACATCATGTGTTCAATAAAATGAGAAATACCGTTATTTTGTTCATTTTCTGATACAGAACCAGCTTTAACCCAAATGCCAATGGAGACGGATTTTACCCAGGGTAAGTGTTCATAAACAATCCGTACACCATTGGGCAAAACAATTTTTTCGATCATTCTATATCCTCCCTGAACCCACAAAATTACCTCTAAAAAATTCAACACGATCGAGCAAATTCCTGCTTATGACGACATATTTGTTAATAATTTTCCAATTGATTCAATCTCATAACCTTCCTGTCGGATCTGGTTAATTAAGGAAGGTAACGCTAAAACTGTTGGAGCTGTAGGGTGAATGAGTATTATTCCACCATTACGCAGTTTACGCTTTACCCGTTGTAAAATTATTTCTGGTGCCGGTTTTTGCCAGTCGATGGTATCGATGTTATTGATTACGGTAATATGGCCTGTTTCATAGGCAGTGCTGATAACAAAATCATTAAAGTCACGATAAGGGGGGTGGTAATAAACCGTTGGTTTTCCCGTCAGTCCCCGAAGGATTTCCGCAGTCCGGGTTATATCTTCAATTAGTTGTCTCCGACCCAAACGGGTAGGATAAACATGACGAAAACCATGGTTTTCCACCTCATGGCCATAGGCCACAATTTCTCTTACCAGGTCGCCATTTTTCTGGGCCCATTGCCCTTCCACAAAAAAAGTAATCTTAACATTTTTGTCTTTAAGTACCTTTAATAAAGGCGGTAAATATTCCTCCCCCCAGGCTACATTACACATTATAGCTACCGCCTTTTTATCACTTGGTCCTGATTCAACCAGCCCTTTGGCAATTACTGGTTGCGCCGCTTCTCTGTTATAAAATATAGTTACCAAAAAGATAAGCAAAATCAGTGAAAAAAAGAATAGTTTTTTTTTTCATTCCCAGTTTTCGCCTCCCTCCATTCTATTTTATTATTCTTTACTGTTTACGATGCCAGAAGTTCGTAATTATATCGCGATCAGGATAAAGCTCAATCCGGCCAATGAACTGGTTTCCAAACCAGAACTCCGCTTTTCCTACTGGTTGTTGAGCCTTAACCGGTAACTTAATATTAGGATTGATATATACTCTTTTTATAATCTGATTTTTTTCGGAGGCAGGCAACACCACTTCTATTCTTTTTTTACTGATTACATCAAATTCTAGCGGCCTATTGCCGCCCAGGCGCACTCTTTGCCAGTCTTGGTCAAAATCTACAATAATCTCCTTTGTACACCTTTCTTCAGTAAATCTCTTTAGTTTCAACATGTCACCCCAGCGTTCAGAACTATTTAGCACGATCCCAATAAAATGATGACCATGGGCGTCCCACGCCCCAGCCAGACATTTGCCAGCCAGGCTAGTGGTACCGGTTTTTATACCATAAATTCCCTGGTCACTAAAAAGTAAGCGGTTGGTATTGCGTAAGGTCAGCTTTTTTTCCTCTCCTTTACGCTTTATCATGATTTCTGCCTCTTTCATTCCTGCCAGGGCTTTAAATTCAGGATTACGCATTGCCATCGCTGACCAAACCGCCAGATCATAAGGGGATATGCGATGATTAGCTACTGACAAGCCATGAGTGTTGGTAAAACTGGTACTAGCAAGCCCAAAACCATAAGCAGTGCCATTCATTAGTTGTAAAAACAGCTCCAGGTCACCGGCTGTAGCTTCTGCAATCGCTATGGTAGCATCATTGGCAGAAACGATCATGGCCGCTTTCAATAAATCTTCAAATTTGATTTCATCTTCACTCTTTAGCCCAATGATAGAGCCAGTATTTAAATTTCCAGCTTTCTGTGATACAATCACCACTTTCTTATGGTCGCCAAATCTCAATCCTGTCAGGACAGTTGCTATCTTAGTCAAGCTGGCGGGATGAGCTTGCTTATTCATCTTTTTTTCCCAGATTATCAAGCCTGTATCCATGTCATAGAGAACGGCCTGGGCAGCTTTGAGCTGGAGGGATTGAGCAGCATGAGCACTTTCCACCGCTAAGAACAATATTAAACACAAACTAAACATGACTTTTCTAATCATTTTTATCCTCCTTCCCCTTTTATTATGCCCAGATAAACAAAAAAAGCTCAGGTAATTCCTGAGCTTAACCCTTTTGCTTTTCTTCCTGGATAGCTTGCTTGCGGGAAAGATTGATCCGCCCCAAATCATCAATCTTGATTACCTTAACAGGAATCTGATCGCCAACACTGACTACATCTTCTACTTTATTGACTCTCTGTTCGGAAAGCTGACTGATATGCACTAAGCCTTCCTTACCGGGCAGAACTTCGACAAAGGCGCCAAATTCTACAATCCGAACTACTTTACCGAGATAAGTTTTGCCTACTTCCACCTCCTCGGTGAGTTCCTCGATCATTTCCTGTGCTTTTCTACCAGCAGATTGGTCAATTGCATATATGAAGACTCGGCCATCATCTTCAATATCAATCTTTACTCCGGTTTCATCAATGATTTTCTTGATGGTTTTACCACCAGGGCCAATCACCGTCCTGATTTTATCCGGATGAATGGTCAGGAAAATCAGGCGCGGAGCCCATGGTGACAACTCCTTACGGGGTGCCGGTAAAGTCTCCAGCATCTTCTGAAGAATATACAGCCGTCCCTGTCGGGCCTGTTCCAGAGCCATCTTGAGGATCTGCCGGTCAATCCCAGCGATCTTGATATCCATTTGAATGGCTGTTACCCCGATTTCAGTACCTGCAACTTTGAAATCCATATCCCCCAGAGCGTCTTCCATACCCTGGATATCGGTCAGGACCCGGACAATATCTCCTTCCTTAACCAGACCCATAGCTACACCGGAAACGGGGCGCTTGATAGGTACACCTGCATCCATTAAGGACAAGGTGCTGCCGCAAACGCTGGCCATGGAACTGGAACCATTGGATTCCAGGACTTCGGAAACCAGGCGGATAGTATAGGGGAAGACCTTTTCATCAGGTATCATAGGTTCGAGAGCTCTTTCTGCCAGAGCGCCGTGACCGATTTCCCGTCGGGATGGAGCCCGGAGCGGTCTGGCTTCTCCTGTGCTATAAGGCGGAAAATTGTAATGATGCATATAGCGTTTTGATTCGTCTACTCCCAGGTCATCCAGAATCTGTTCATCCCCAATCGCCCCCAGAGTAGTAACGGTCAGTACCTGGGTCTGTCCTCTGGTAAAGATAGCAGAACCATGGGTTCTGGGCAAAACTCCGACTTCACACCAGATAGGACGAATTTCATCCAGTTTCCGGCCATCAGGACGGATTCCTTCAGTGATAATCATCTGCCGTACAGTTTCTTTCAAGATGTTATGAAATACTTTTTCCAGCTCTTTTTCCCGTTCCGGATATTGTTCCTGGAAATGTTCTAGCACTTTTTTCCTCAGTTCTTCTAATGTATCCTGCCGTTGCTGTTTGTCAAAAATTCGCACTGCCTGGTTGATCTCTTCGGCAATAAATGCCCTGACTGCCTGGTCCATTTCAGGATCTGGCTGGGCCAATGGAATTTCCCGTTTAACCACTGCCAGTTCAGTTTGAACCTGAATCTGAAATTCTACTATCTTCTTGATTTCTTCATGGGCAAACATGATGGCTTCCAGAATTTCATCTTCCGGAACCTCATTGGCAGCAGCTTCCACCATCATTACTGCATCTTTGGTTCCCGCTACGACGATGTGCATGTCGCTCTTTTCAGATTGTTCTAGATTAGGATTAATGATAAGCTTCCCATCAACGCGGCCAACGATAACAGCCCCAATAGGTCCGTTAAAAGGTATGTCAGAAATGGTTAGAGCAACGGATGCACCACACAAAGCCACAACCCGCGGGTCATGATCCTGGTCAACGGACATTACAGTAGCTACTATATGTACATCATTGCGAAAACCTTCAGGAAATAAGGGACGTATGGGTCTGTCAATCAAACGGGCAGCCAGAATGGCTTTTTCCCCCGGCCTGCCTTCCCGTTTGATGAAACCGCCTGGGATCTTACCAGCGGCATATAATCTTTCTTCATAATCTACTGTCAAAGGAAAGAAATCAATCCCTTCCCGGGGTTCCTTGGAACAGGTAGCCGTAACCAGGACCCGAGTATCGCCATATGCTGCCATCACAGCACCATTGGCCTGTTTTGCCAGTTTCCCGGTCAAAAAAGACATGGTCCTGCCGCCTACCTCTAACTGGAAGGTTCGTTCCATTGCTATATTTTCCTCCTCTCAATTTCGCCATTTAAGAATAACCTATAATTATTTCCACATTACCTATAGTATTTCCTGCTTATCTAGCAAAAAATACATTATTTTCCCATCATACAAATGATTGATATAAAACAAGCGGGGTCTATACCCCGCTTATTGTCTATCTTCTCAGACCCAGTTGCTCAACAATATTACGGTAACGATTGAAATCCTTTTCCTTCAAATAGTTGAGCAAGCCTCTTCTCTGGCCTACCATTTTGAGCAGACCCCGACGAGAATGATGGTCCTTCTTATGAACCTTCAGGTGTTCAGTCAGGTAATTGATTCTCTCGGTCAGGATAGCAATCTGCACTTCAGGAGAACCAGTGTCCATGTCATGCAGTTTGTACTTGGCGATAATAGCTTGCTTCTGTTCTGTAGTGAGTGCCATGGTTTTCACCTCCTATTCCTAATATCCCCACAAGCCAAGAAGAAGGGCGGAGCCTCCTCCCTCCGAGCCAGTGGTTCTTTATAACAAAGGGATTCCTTTGTTAACTCATTTTCCAATGACAGTGATCACTATCCGCAAATTATCACTGTCTTTAACAACAACATCAAACCATCTTCCTGAACCAGCGAGAAAATTTCTAAATCTGGTGGCAACCTGAATCCGTCCAGGAATACTGCTGGCTGCTGCCAGAACATCTTCAACCCGAATCAGTTGCTGTCTCTCTTCCTGCAAGCGCCTCCGGGCATGATCGCTGATAATCACATTCACCTTTACTCACCCTGAGTCAAGCAGGACACTTATAAAATATACCATATCGGCCCCGCTTTGTAAAGTATCCTGCTTAGATTATATGCAAGGTGAGTAAAAAAGGCCTCTAGCTTTGGCAATATCCAGCTTTATTTGCTCTTTCAATTCTGCCACACTGGTAAATTTTTTTTCATCCCTTAATTTTTTAAGAAATTCCACTTCGATAGTCTCGCCATAAAGCTCGGGCACATTATCATTTAAAATAAAAACTTCCAAACCCAGCTGGCCTTGTTCATAAAAAGTAGGCCTATGTCCTAGATTGGCTACTCCCGGCCACTGCTGTTCCTGCCACCTAACTTTGACAGCATAAACTCCTTGCGCCGGAATGACCAGTTTCCTGTCAACTGCTACATTAGCAGTAGGAAACCCTAGTTCCCTCCCCCGCGCATCACCATGCTTTACTTCACCGGCAAGATAGGGATAATAGCCCAAACAGGTTGCCGCTGCTTCCATATTGCCCTGCTGGATATAGTGACGAATCAGGGAACTGCTTACCCGCTGCCCGTCAACAGTTACAGGAGGCACTATTTCTACCGGTACATTATAGACATTCCCCAGTTCCTGCAAAGTTTCTGCAGTACCTTTTCCGCCCTGGCCAAAGGTATAATTATACCCTACCACCAGACCCCTAACTCCTACTTGTTCCAGTAACACTTCTGTAAAAAAAGCCCGGGGCAAAAGTTCAGCAAAAATCCGGGTAAAGGGCACCACCAGAACGACTTCTATCCCTTTACTGGCCAACAATTGGAGTTTTGCCTTCTGATCGAGAATCATAGGAGGTAATTTTTGAGGGGCAAGTAATTGCAAGGGATGGGGATCGAAGGTCATGACACCCGGAATAGCGTCCAGCTGTGCCGCCAGTTGTAAAGTTTTCATCAACAAAGCTTGATGGCCGCGGTGTACCCCGTCAAAATTCCCCAGAGCCAGAACCAGCCTTCCTCTCAGGTCCCGCCCAAGATCAGACAGGTCTCTTAATATCAACATTCCTTACCCCTCCCGGAAAACAATCACAGGTTGCAGATGACCATTCTCTATGCTTTTGGCCACAGCTAATAACCTGCCCTGTTGATTGCACAGCAAGATTCTTTCCGCCTGGTCTGGAAATGTTTTAGTATAAGGCAAATTGATCCTGTTCCCGTTTTCCACTTTTCTTGCTTCTTCTGCGGAAACAATAACTACCGGCCAATCCGGAAAAACCTGCTCAACAGAAAAAAGATAATCCTTTATTTGGTCTCCGTCCATCTCTTCTAACTCTTCCAGTGCTAAGCCATTCTTCAGGTTAAAAATCCCGACTTCTGTCCGTTCCAGTGCTGTCATGACTGCCCCTGTTCCCAGTTTCTGCCCCAGGTCGTGCACCAGGCTCCTGATATATGTTCCTTTTGAACAATGGACCTCTATTTCTACTAATGGGTGGTCACTGCCCAGCTGTTCTATTTTTTCAAGTTTTATCTGATAGATCTCGACAGGACGAGCCTCCCGTTCCACTACAATTCCCTGCCGGGCCAGCTCATATAAGGGCTTACCCTGCCTTTTAATAGCAGAGAACATAGGAGGTACCTGCATTATTTGGCCTTCGAACGTTTGTAAAGCTAATACAATCATCTCCCCGGTAATGTGACTGGCCGTGGTTTCGGCTATCACACTGCCTTCCCGGTCATAAGTATCGGTCTCAATCCCCAGTTGCAGCTGGGCCCGGTATTTTTTACCCATGTTGCTCACATACTCAGCCAATCGGGTAGCTGGTCCTAAACATAGAGGAAGTACCCCCGTTGCCAGCGGGTCCAAGGTACCAGTATGGCCGATTTTTATTTTACCGGTTTTTTTCTTAACCCTTTGTACTACTTGTTGAGATGTTAGTCCAGCTGGTTTTAGTACATTAAGAAAACCAAAATGCATATTTATGCCCCCGCGCCCTCAGTTATTAATATGGCCTGTTCAATTATTTTCTGTTCAGCCTCTGTTAAGGGACCACGGTAACGACAGCCAGCGGCTCTCTGATGGCCGCCTCCCCCAAATATCTGGGCCAGCGCATTGACATCAACAGCCTTCTTGGAGCGGAAGCTGACCTTAACTAGATCTGGCTCAGCTTCTCTGAGCAGAATCCCAACCTCTACGCCCTTCTGGGCTTTGGCATAATTAACTATACCTTCCAGATGCTCATCCCGGGCCTGTAAACGGGTCAAAGTTTGCTTATCCAGTACCAGCCAGCAGACTTTGCGCTGGGGTGAATATTGAAAGTGGGCAAAGGCATACCCAAGCACCGCCAGGGTTTCTGGCGGTATTTCTTCATAGATCTGGTGATTGATTGTTTCAGTATCGGCACCGGCCTCTTTCAATTCTGCTGCAATCCGGAAAGTGCTGGCGGTGGTATTAGGAAAACGAAAAGAACCGGTATCGGTCACAATGGTAACATACAGACAGGTGGCTATTTCCCTTGATAATGGCACCCCAGACATTTTCACCAGCTCATATATGATTTCACCGGAAGCAGCCCGTTCAGGAACTACCAGGTTAAAATCAGCAAAAAGCTTGTTACTGATATGATGGTCAATATTGAAGAGGGTGCTAGCCTGACGGTAATAAGGCAAAATTTCATCCCCACAGCGTTTCGGTTCAGAACAGTCGACAAAGATCAGGTTTTTCCCCTGCCAGTCTCCTGCCTGGGGGCAAGAGAAACGTTGCACCCCCGGCAGGAAATGATAAAGCTCCGGTACTGGGTCCAGATTCCAGAGTTCAACCTTTTTCCCCAGACTCTCCAGCATAAAGGCCAGGGCCAGAGCAGAACCGATAGTATCACCATCAGGATTGATATGGCCGATGATAGCAAAATCATCCAGCTCTTGTAGCTTAGCCAGGAAATTTTTAATCTCTTGATTCTTCATTCTGGTTCACCTTGTTTAAAAGCTCCATTATCCTGGCACCATGCTCTATCGACTCATCATAGACGAATTGCAGTTCCGGAGCAAACCGCAGGCGCAGGCGTCGACCCAGCTCCCCTCTGAGCCAGCCGCTGGACTTTTCCAGCAGCTCAGCAACTGCTCCTTTATCACCCTTGCCACCCAGCAGGGTGAAATAAATTTTGACATACCGCAGGTCAGAAGAGACATTGACCGCTGTAACAGTGACCAGTCGTAAAACTTCTTCTTTAACATCTTCGCGCAGGATTTTAGCCAGTTCCTTTTTAATTTCTTCAGCTACACGTTGCGGTCTGTGACCTCCCATTTTAGTTCACCTGCCCTAAATTTCTCTTTTTATTTTTTCAAAGGTAAAGAACTCAAGAATATCTCCTTCTTTGATATCATTATACTTTTCAATGGTCAAACCGCACTCATATCCCTGGTTAACTTCACGTACATCATCTTTAAACCGCTTGAGAGATTCCAGTTTACCCTCGTGCACGACGATTCCATTGCGGATTAACCGTAAATGGCTATCCCGGGTAATTTTGCCTTCCAGCACATAGCAACCTGCGATGGTACCGATTTTGGAGGCCTTGAAAGTCTGACGCACTTCCGCCCGCCCCAGGACTACTTCCTTGATTTCCGGCTCCAGCAAGCCACTCATAGCGGCTTTTACATCTTCGATAGCATCATAGATAACCCGATACAGTCTGATATCGATTTTTTCCTTTTCAGCCGCCTTACGGGCATTGCTGTCCGGCCGGACATTAAAGCCAATTATAATAGCATTAGAGGCTGAAGCCAGCATAATATCGGTTTCAGTTATAGCTCCAACCCCGCCGTGAATGGGTTTAACTCTTACTTCATCATTGCTCAGATTTTCCAGGGACTGCTTCAAGGCCTCTACTGAACCTTGCACATCCGCTTTAACAATGACATTTAGTTCCTTGATTTCCCCTTCTTTAATACGGGCAAAGAGGTCCTCCAGACTAACCTTGCTGTTAGCCTTCAGTTCCTCTTCCCGCTTGCGATCCAGCCTGATTTGCACCAGTTGCTTGGCCTTTTTCTCATCATCAAAAGCATAGAAAACATCCCCAGCTTCTGGTACTTCTGACAACCCCAGGACCTCAACCGGCATCGAGGGTGGTGCTTTCTTGACCTGTCTTCCCTTATCATCGGTCATGGCTCTGACCCTACCAAAGGCAGTACCGGCAACGATGGCATCACCAATTTGCAGGGTACCATTTTGCACCAGCACAGTAGCCACCGGTCCGCGGCCTTTATCCAGTTTAGCCTCAATCACTGTACCTTTGGCCAGGCGTTTGGGATTAGCTTTCAGCTCCAGCATTTCAGCCACCAGCAGAATCATTTCCAGCAAGTCACTAATTCCTTGCTTGGTTTTGGCAGAAACATTTACACAAATGGTATCTCCGCCCCATTCTTCCGGCAGCAGACCGTGTTCAGTCAGTTCCTGTTTTACCCGATCAGGGTTAGCTCCTGGTTTATCCATTTTGTTAATGGCAACTATGATCGGTACATTGGCAGCTTTTGCGTGGTTGATAGCCTCAACAGTCTGGGGCATTACCCCATCATCAGCCGCTACCACCAGGATAGCGATATCAGTAACCTTTGCCCCCCGGGCTCGCATTGCTGTAAAAGCTTCGTGACCGGGAGTATCCAGGAAGGTAATTTTCTGCCCATTGTGCTCGACTTGATAAGCGCCAATATGCTGGGTAATTCCACCAGCTTCTGAAGCAGTAACATTAGTCTGACGGATAGCGTCGAGCAAGGAAGTTTTCCCATGGTCAACATGCCCCATTACCGTAACCACACAAGGACGGGCTACCAGATCCTCAGGACTATCTTCCTGCTCCAACAGCTCCAGAATTTCTTTTTCCGGGTCCTCGATTTTGACCTGAACTTCCACCCCGTAATCAGCGCAGATAATTTCAGCGACTTCTGCGTCGATTTCCTGGTTGATGGTAGCCATAATGCCCAGGCCGATTAACTTTTTAATCAATTCAGCGGCTGGTTTCTTTAAACGATTAGCCAGCTCCTGTACAGAAATGGAAGCTCCCATAATGATAGGCCCAATAACTTCCTGATTTTCATTGCTCGCCCTTTGCTGTTTGTTTCCTTTTTTGGCTTTACCGCGGGTTTTTTGCTTCTCCAGCAATTTTTGTTCTTCCCGTTCCCGGCGTAATTCGATAATGTTCTTTTCCTCTTTTTCCAACGGTTTTACCTTTTCCCGCGGCTGCTCCTTTTCCGGTGGTACTACCGGAGGTATACTAGCAGCGGCCTGGGGTCGCGGACGGCGCTGGTCGTCCTTACGGAATTGGGGCTGATTAGCCGCTGCGGCAGGGGCCTGACCCGGTTTTCTGTCCCGATTCTGCTCCCGCTGCCGATCACGCCTTTCACCTTGCGGTACTGGTCTGTTTCCAGGTCTGTTATGCCGGTGCTGTTGACCCTGAGGCCGGTGCTGTTGCTGTTTCGGTTGCTGTTGTTGTGTGGTAGTTTCTGTCTGCTGTTTTTTGGCTGTCTGCTGCTTAGGCACGGATTTCTCCTCTTTTTTCTCTTTTTGACCTTTTGCTTTTGCCCGTAGCATTTCTGCTACATCATCTTCAATTGTGCTCATGTGATTTTTTACCTCTATTCCATGGTTTTTTAGCCAGCTGATCATATTTTTACTTTCTATCCCCAGTTCCTTTGCCAGCTCATGCACCCTGATTTTACCCATGAATTCACCCCCAGAAGTTATGCTTTTAGACCAGATTTTCATATACGGCTTTTGCCAGTTCGGCATCAAGAATCAGTACCACGGCTCTGGGAGATTTGCCCAGTGCTATGCCCAGTTCCGTTTTCGTTCCGGCAATTACGCTCTTTATACCCAGGGACTTAGCCCAGTGTTGATAAACATTTATCCGTTTACTATTTAAATCTCCTGCCAGAACCAGTAATTCTCCTTTGCCTTTTTTCAACATGGCCTCAACAGCCGCTTCGCCCGATACCACTTTCCCTGAACGTTGCCCCAGCCCTAAGAGACCTAACCATCTGTTTCGCATGCCGCCAACTCCTGTTCCAGTTGACTGATTAGTTCAGGAGGAATGGTAACCGACAGGGCTCTGTCCAACCGCTTGCCTTTGACTGCTTTTTTTAAACATTCCAAATTGGGACAGATATAAGCCCCACGCCCATTCTTTTTCCCAGTCGAGTCGACCAGCACCTCTCCTTCTGGAGTCCGTACTATCCGTACCAGTTCTTTTTTAGGCTTCATCTCCTGACAGCCTACGCATTTTCTTTCCGGAATCTTTTTTACCTTCATCAGCCTCACTCCAGTTCGGCAGCTTGACTCTCACTCTTGATATCGATTTTCCAGCCTGTTAATTTCGCTGCTAAACGCGCATTTTGTCCTTCTTTACCAATAGCCAGAGAAAGCTGGTAATCCGGCACAATTACTCTGGCCATTTTCTCCATATCCCTTATTTCTACTTTAACCACTTTGGCAGGGCTCAGGGCAGCAGCCACAAACACTGCCGGGTCTGGATGCCAGGGGATAATATCAATTTTTTCGCCCTTCAATTCATTTACCACCATCTGCACCCGGGCCCCTTTTTGACCGACACATGCTCCCACCGGATCAACATTTTCATCTCTGGAATGGACGGCAATCTTGGAACGGTATCCTGCTTCCCGGGCCACCGCCTTGATTTCCACAATTCCTTCCCGAATTTCAGGTACCTCCAGCTCAAACAGGCGTTTCATCAGCCCCGGATGGGTACGGGAAACATAGACCTGAGGGCCTTTATTGGTACGCTTGACCTCAACCACATAGGTTTTAATCCTGTCCCCGGAATGGTATTCTTCCGTAGGCATTTGCTCACTTTTGGAGAGCAAGGCTTCGGTTTTGCCCAGATCGATGATAACATTATCCCGTTCGATGCGCTGTACAATCCCGGTAACAATGTCCCCTTCCCGATTGGCAAATTCCTCATAAATCAGACCTCTTTCAGCTTCCCGCAGCTTCTGGATTACCACCTGCTTGGCATTCTGGGCCGCAATCCGACCAAAGTTACGGGGAGTTACTTCCAGTTCCACCACATCGCCCAGGTCATAGCGGGGGTTAATTTTTCTGGCCTCGGTCAGGCTGATTTCCTGGGTTTGGTCAGCCACTTCTTCTACTACAGTTTTTCTGGCAAAGACTTTAAGTTCCAGCGTATCCCGGTTAATATCCACCCTGACATTGTCTCCGGTACCAAAGTTCTTTTTGTAGGCTGAAACCAGAGCTGCTTCCAGTGCTTCGATAATTACTTCCTTGTCCAGTCCCTTTTCCCGCATCAAATCAACCAGTGCTTCCAGTAGTTCACCACTCATTGCCTGTGCCTTCCTCCTTAAAAATCTATTTCTAATTTAATTTTGGCTATTTGATTACGTGGGATGCTGGTTTCCAGCATCTCTTCTCCTATCCCAATAACCACTCTTTCTTTAGAAAAAGCCCGTAGAGTACCTATCCATTCTTTTTTCCCTTCAAAAGGGGCAAACAAACTGATTCTGACTTTCTTACCCAAAGACCGGGCCAAATCCTGGTCGTTTTTCAGGGGCCGGTCCAGTCCTAAAGAAGATACTTCCAGATGATATGGGAAGGGTATCGGATCGTGATTATCCAGAACAGGATCAATTTGCCTGGAAATCATTTCACAATCATCGATATTGATGCCTTCCGGTTTATCAATAAAAATGCGCAAATACCATTCACCATGTTCTTTTTCCAGTTCCACATCAACAACTTCAATTCCCAGGGGTTCCGCAATTTCCTGCGCCCATGTGAGTACCTTCTGGCAAACCTCTTTCTTATTCAATTTTTTTCACCTCTTCAACAAATATTTCCACTGGTTATTATTTCCCAGGCTCTATCCTTTAATAGCCATTCCATCTCTGCAAAAGGAAAGAGTGGGTATGGACCCACTCTTTATCCGCTCCATTCATGGGATACTATAACAATTATACCATAGTACAACTATAATAGCAACCCCATCATTACTTCATCAATATACTCCGAGCCAATTCGATATTGTCTTTTCCTTCTGCCTTCTTCCTGGAAACCGTGTTTTTCAAAGAGATGGATTGAGCGACGGTTGGTGGTAAAAATCTGGGCTGTTAGTTTGCCGAAGCCTTTCTCTTTGGCCCATTCGATTGCATAAGCCAGCATTTGACTGCCAATCCCGGCCTCCCGATAATCCTTAACCAAATGCAGGCCTATTTCCAGCACATGCTGCAGTTTGGGATACTTGCCTCCCCCTGCCTGGGACGCTCCCAAACCGCCGATAACCTTATCTTCATGCAAAGCGACCAGCAAAAGATTGTGCTGAGTATCCAGGTTAGCGATATATTTAGCTTCTTCTTCCACTGTTCGTCCCACATTTTCGGTGAGGATAAAACTGCGCTCCCTGGCAACTGAAGCTATACTGCTGAGAATCCCTTCAGCATCTTCCGGCCGGGCAGGGCGGAGCCAAATTTCCCTCCCTTTTTGGTCAATAAAACGCCACTCTCTCTCCATACTTTAACCTCCCATCTTTAATCTTAAGCCATAGTAAAAAGCTGCAACTGACTGGTAGCCGGCAAACCTCTTAAACAACCATGCCGGTCTAACACCTCGATGACGGTTTTGGTCAGGCGGGCCCTGGTCCGCAAATCCTCAATGGACACAAAGGGGGCTTCTCGCCGCGCCTCCACAATATTCTGGGCTGCAGCTTCACCTACTCCCTGTAAACCAGCAAAAGGCGGCAGTAATCCTTCCGGGGTGATGATGAATTTCTTGGCCTCCGATTCTTCCAGGCTGATCCGGCGCATTTTGATTCCACGCATATACATTTCCAGAGCCAGTTCTAAGATGGTCTGCAGGTTTTTTTCTTTCTGCGTAGCGTCAGAGCCTTTGGCCTCGATCTCTTCAATGGTCTTACGTACAACCTCTGGTCCCTGACAAATGAGCTCCGCATCGAATTCATCGGCACGTACGGTGAAATAGGTAGCGTAAAAGGCTTCAGGATAATAGACTTTAAAGTAGGCTATCCGGAACGCCATCATGACATAGGCTACCGCATGGGCCTTGGGGAACATGTATTTTATTTTCTTACAGGATTCTATATACCACTCCGGCACATTATGCTTGCGCATTTCTTCTTCATCTTCCGGTTTTACCCCTTTACCTTTCCGTACGCCCTCCATAATTTTAAAAGCTCGGCTGGGTTCCAGTCCTTTATAGATCAGATAGATCATAATATCATCCCGGGCCGAAATGGCCTCTCCCAGCTGACAGATGCCATTTTTGATTAAGTCCTGGGCGTTATTTAACCAGACATCGGTTCCGTGAGAAAAACCGGAAATTCGCACAAGTTCTGAAAAAGTTTTGGGTTTGGTATCTTCCAGCATCTGTCTTACAAATTTAGTCCCGAATTCAGGTATACCGTAAGTGCCCACATTACTCCGAATTTGTTCCGGTGTCACCCCCAGTGCCTCCGTACTGGAAAAAAGGGATAATACTTTCGGTTCATCCAGGGGTATGGTTTTGGCATCCACTCCGGTCAAATCCTCCAGCATTTTTATTACCGTCGGGTCATCATGTCCGAGAATATCCAGTTTAACCAGACGGCTGCTGATGGAATGGTAATCAAAATGAGTGGTAATCACCCCGGATTTTTTATCATCGGCCGGATACTGCAAAGGAGTAAAATCGTGAACATCACAATCCCGCGGTACTACCATGACCCCTCCTGGATGCTGGCCTGTTGTCCGCTTTACACCGGTACAGCCCTTGACCAGGCGGAGCAGCTCTGGATTGCGTTTGGGAATCCTGCGTTCCTCAAAATACTTTTTCACAAACCCGAAAGCGGTTTTTTCGGCAATGGTACCGATAGTACCAGCACGGAAGACATTTCCCTGGCCGAACAATTCCTCAGTATATTTATGGGCCCGGGGCTGATACTCACCCGAAAAGTTTAAATCAATATCAGGTACCTTGTCGCCTTTGAAACCCAGGAATACTTCAAAGGGTATATCATGGCCATCTTTTTTGTATTTACAACCGCAGTCAGGACAGTTCTTATCAGGCATGTCCGCACCAGAGCCTACCGACCCGTCCAGGATAAATTCGCTTTTCTTACACTGCGGACAAACATAATGAGGGGGTAAAGGGTTAACCTCCGTAATCCCGGTCATGGTCGCCACAAAGGAAGAACCGACAGAACCCCGGGAACCGACCAGATAGCCATCATCATTGGACTTTCTTACCAGTTTATGAGCAATTAAGTATAAGACCGCAAAACCATTATTGATAATAGAATTCAGTTCTTTATCTATCCTGGCCTGTACTATTTCCGGCAGGGGGTCACCATAAATTCTTTTTGCCGTCTCATACGTCATGTTGATAATTTGCTCCTCCGCACCTTCTAGAACGGGAGGATAAAACTCATCCGGAATGGGTTTAAAGACTTCTACCGATTCCGCTATTTTCTGCGGGTTTTCAATTACCACTTCCCGCGCCTTCTCTTCCCCGAGATAGGCAAATTCCTCTAGCATCTCCTCGGTAGTTTTAAAATAGAGTGGTGCCTGGTCATCAGCATCGGTAAAGCCCTTGCCTGCCATTAATATTCGCCGATAAACTTCATCCTCAGGATTGAGGAAATGCACATCACCAGTAGCTACAACGGGAATCTGCAGCTTTTCCCCCAGCCTGACAATTTCCTGGTTCAGCCGTTGTAACTCTTCTAAATTCTTGACGGCATTTTCTTTCAATAAAAATTGATTGTTGCCAAGGGGCTGAATCTCCAGGTAATCATAAAATGTGGCGATTTCTTCCAATTTTTCCTGACTGGTCCCGTCGAGCAAAGCCCTGTAAAGCTCTCCAGCTTCACAGGCAGAGCCGATGATCAAGCCTTCACGATGTTTTATCAGCTGACTTTTGGGAATGCGGGGATGACGATGATAATAGTGCAGGTGGGACAAGGTAACCAGTTTGTACAGATTTTTGAGACCAGTCTTATTTTGGGCCAGTAAAATAATATGGTAAGATTTCAGACTATCCAGATTGATGTTTTTAATCAAACTGTTAATTTCCTGAATCTCATTTATGCCTTTTTCCCTTACCAGTTCCAGCAGTTTAAGAAAAATCAGGGCAGTAGCCTCAGCATCACAATCGGCACGATGATGCTGTTCCAGGTCTACTTCAAAGTGACGGGCCAGCTGATCTAGTTTATAATTTTTCATTGTCAGTAAGCAGCGAGCTAGCGATAAAGTATCCAGGAGGGGGTTAGTCAATTTTTCGCTGAAATACTGTTCAATTTTCACCCGGATAAAACCAGCATCAAAAGTGGCATTGTGAGCCACCAGAACAGCCCCTCGAATGAAGTTAAGAAAATCCTGCAACCCTTGTTCTGGCTCCAGAGCCTCAGCAAGCATTTCATTAGTAATACCTGTTAATTGGCTAATTTCTTCACTAATTGGCCGGGATGGCTTGAGAAAACAGTGGAATCTGTCTTGAATTTGTCCAGCCCTTATTTTTACGGCACCGATTTCAATAATATCATTGGTTAAGGGACTAAGTCCTGTTGTTTCCAGGTCAAAAATAACATAATCCGATTCGGCAATTGGTCCATTAACTTCACCGATCAGAATCGGCTGACCATCATCGATTAAATAACCTTCCAGGCCATAGATAACTTTAATGCCATACTTCCCCGCAGCTTCAGCCGCTTCCGGGAAAGCCTGTACTACGCCATGATCGGTAATGGCTATTGCCGCATGTCCCCACCGGGCAGCGGTTTTAACCAAATCCGCAGCACTGGCCACTCCATCCATCGCACTCATCTTGGTATGGGCATGGAGCTCAATCCTTTTTTCAGTCGCCTGGTCCTGTCGTTCAGGTATCCCTTCGGCAATGTTAATATCATAGGCCATTACCACCAGTTCCCGGCAAAAAGGGTCATATTGCACTGGTCCCCGTACTTTCAGCCATTTACCTTCTTTTAGCCAGGAATTCTCCTGTTCCTCATCCTTTTTCTCGCTGAAAAACTTGACCAGAATGGAATCGGTAAGATCTGATATGGCAAAAGTTGTCACAGTCCGACCGGATTTTAATTCCTTGCGTTCAATATTGAAGATTTGCCCCTGGATAACCACATTCCGTTCTTCTTCCAGAACGTCCTTAATCAGGACAGGAGTAGCGGTAATAGGCTTGCCTTTTAAAACAGGACTTTCCTTCTCTTCTTTTCTTTGCTCTTTATTTTCCTGCTCCTTATCAGTTTTTTCCTCTTTTGCTATTGCTTCAATCCTTTGAGTCAAAATGGTCTGCACATCCGGCAGGTCTTCCTCTAAGCTCGGCTGGTGACCGATATCCAGAAGCACCTCCGGACTAAACTCAAAATGTTTCAGGCAATATTCCCTGATTAGTTCGGGAATCTTCTTGTCCTTTAATACCTGAACTCCCAGCAGGTTAGGCATTGAAATCAGAATACGTCCGGCCTCAATTTCCACTTCCGACATTTCCAGCCACTTGCGGCAAACTTCTGATTTTTCGCCTACAGCCTCAAGCAGATAAGACTTTAACTGGACTGACTGCTGGCTCAAATCCGAGGCTGGACAATATAACAATAGCTTCAGTTTAGCGGGCAGAATCAGTTTATTCCCCAGCCCCTGTTCCAGTATGTTTAATTCCTCCAGAGGCAGAAGCCCGCCGATTTTCAAGTGAACCAGCCACAACCCCTGTTTCTGGCTGATTTCCACTTTGATTATCTCTGCTTCTGCCAGCAGCGCACAGCTTTCCGGAGAAAGGCGCGATTCCTCTGCCAGTTGCCCGAAATCTATTCTGCGCATAGTAATTACCACCCTGTTAAGGATTTAGCAATTTCCCAGTACATTTTCATTCTGGCCTGCATCCCTTTAACCAGGCCAAACTTTTCTTCTTTCATTCGATGGGTAAGATCAAAAAGTTCTACCTCCAGCACTTTCCAACCTTTCTCCCGGGCCAGACTGTTAATAAAAACTTCTACCCCGTAGCGGGTGCTGGCCAGTTCATCATAGGGGGTAATTAAGTCCCGTAAAAGGGCCCTTTGTCCGGACAAACTGGGGGTAATTTTTTGCGCCAGGTCAGTGGTTAACCTACCCCCGCTAAATATACCTACTGTCATTTCAGCTTGTCCATTTAGAATTGGATTCAAAAGATTGGTGATATGTTCATCTCTAAGACCGATCAGATCAGCATCAAGAAACAGCAGAACGGAATGAAGAGCAGCTCTGGCGCCAACTAGCAGAGCTGCTCCCTTGCCTTGATTGTAAGGTAGTTCGATCACTTTTGCTCCTGCTTGCTCAGCAAGGATGGCGGTTTGGTCCTGACAGCCATCGCAAACAACGATCACTTCATCTACCAGAGCATGATTCCTGGTTGTTTTCACCACTGGCGCGATAGTTTTTGCTTCATTATAAGCCGGGATTATGGCAGAGCATCCCATGGTACAACCTCCACAAGTTAGTATCTGGCTAATTCTTCTTTGACCAGATTAGCAATCACCTGTGCAGCTTCCTCTACATCGAGTACCCGGGTGTTACCTGTTCTCCGTTCCTTGAGCTCTACTTTACCCTCGGCCAGGGTTTTGCCTACAGTAAGGCGATAGGGGTAACCAATCAGGTCTGCATCCTTGAACTTGACGCCGGCCCTTTCAACCCTATCATCAATTACAGTTTCAATCCCCAGCTGAGTTAACTGACTATAGATTTTTTCCGCTGCTTCCCGCTGTTGCTGATCTTTTTCGGATACAGGTATAACCACCACATGATAGGGAGCTATGGCCAACGGCCAGATGATCCCATTTTCGTCATGGTTTTGTTCAATAGCAGCTGCCATTGTCCTGGTAATACCGATACCATAGCAACCCATTACCATTTCTTTTTGTTTGCCATTTTCATCCAGAAAAACAGCATTCAGAGCTTTACTGTATTTTGTCCCTAACTGGAATACTTGTCCAACTTCAATACCTTTTGCTGTCAGCAATTTGCCTTCTTCACAGCGCGGGCAATGTTCTCCTGCCTCAACCATCCTTATATCTGCAACCAGGTCAACTGCATAATCCCGGTCATAATTAACGTTTTTTAAGTGATAGCCGTCTTCATTGGCTCCACAAACCAGGTTGTTCTGCTGGACTACTTCCGGGTCCGCAATGACCTGCCATACCTTGCCTTTTAGACCCACCGGTCCGATTGAACCAGGAGCTACACCGATCTTTTCTACTACTTCTTCATCACTGGCCAGATGCAATTGCAAAGTATCAACCAGGTTTTGCAGCTTGATTTCATTAACCTGTCTGTCTCCTCGCAGCACAGCAGCTACCAGACCTTTTTCAGTATGATAGATCAGGGTTTTAATAGTCTGTTCAGGAGCTATTCCCAGAAAGGCCGCTACCTCATCAATGGTCTTTTGTTCCGGAGTGGCGATTTTCTCTAAAGGCTGGGCTTCCTGTTTTTCCCTGGCAATCAATCTGGACTCAGCCTTTTCCACATTGGCAGCATAGGTACAGGTATCACAGTACACAATGGTAGCTTCACCCGCATCAGCAAGTACCATAAACTCATGGGTACTGCTGCCCCCAATGGCACCTGCATCGGCCTCTACTGGCCTGAATTTGAGGCCCAGCCTGGTAAAAATCCGGGTGTAGGCATCAAACATTTTTTGATAGCTGATTTGCATGCCTACTTCATCTTTATCAAAGGAATAAAGATCCTTCATGATAAACTCGCGCCCTCGCATCAGTCCAAACCGTGGCCGGCGCTCATCCCGGTATTTGTTGGCAATCTGATAGAGCAACAGGGGCAGCTGTTTATAGGAATGCACTTCATTGCGCACCAGGTCAGTAATGATTTCTTCATGGGTTGGTCCAAGGGCGAATTCGCGACCGTGCCTGTCTTTTAAACGGAAGAGCTCGTCACCATAAACATGCCAGCGCCCTGATTCCAGCCAGAGCTCTGCAGGCTGGATGATGGGCATGGTAATTTCCTGGCCCCCGGCCCGATTCATTTCTTCGCGGACGATTTGCATTATCTTATGCAAAACCCGCTGTGCCAGAGGCAAATATGTATAAACACCAGCGGCAGCTTTGCGGATAAATCCCGCTCTGAGCAGCAGCTGATGACTGATAACTTCGGCTTCAGCCGGAGTCTCTCTCAAAGTGGGTGCTAATAACTGGGATGCTCTCAACTAATCCAACCTCCTTATTTCTTCTAACAAAGCTGATAATAACTGTTCTTCCGGCACCTTGCGGATAACCTGTCCCTTTTTGAATAATAATCCGGCTCCTTTGCCCCCGGCAATGCCAATATCAGCTTCCCTGGCTTCGCCGGGACCGTTAACTGCACAACCCATAACAGCTACTTTCAGGGGCCGGTCTATCTGGTAAAGAATCTGATCAACCTCTTCTGCCAGCTTAATTAAATTCACCTGGCAACGACCACAGGTGGGACAGGAAACCAGCTCCGGGCCAGCCTGACGCAGATTCAAACTCTGCAAAATCTGCCAGGCAGTTCTCACCTCATAAACGGGATCAGCGGTCAGGGAGACCCTCATTGTATCACCTATACCTTCAGACAGCAATATTCCCAGACCTACTGATGATTTTATCACACCACGGAACAAGGTGCCAGCCTCTGTAACACCTATATGCAAGGGATAAGGCACTTTTTGTGCCAGCAGTCGGTAAGCAGCCAGCAAAACCGGAACCCGGGAGGTTTTCAGGGAAATTTTTATTTCCTCATAGCCAAATCGCTCCAGTAATGCTACATGCCTGAGAGCGCTTTCAACCAGCGCTTCGGCACAGGGATGGCCGTATTTTTCCAGCAAGTCCTTCTCCAGAGAGCCGGCATTAACCCCGATTCTTATTGGTACTGCTCGCTCCCTGGCAGCTGCCACAACTTCTTTTACCCGATCTTCACTTCCGATATTGCCAGGATTAATGCGCAGGCCTGCAACTCCATGGGCCAGAGCCTTTAAGGCCAGGCGATAATCAAAATGAATATCGGCAATCACCGGCAAGGGAGACCTGCGGCAGATTTCCTTGAGTGCCTGAGCTGCTTCTTCATCAGGTACGGCCACCCGAATAATTTCACATTTTTCCCGGGCCAGTACCTCAATCTGCTGCAGGGTAGTCTCCACATCCCTGGTATCGGTATTGGTCATGGACTGAACAGATACAGGCGCTCCGCCTCCGATTAATATATTCCCTATCTTAATCTGTTTTTTACTGGCCAAAAACAACTCCCCCTATTTCATCAGCTGGGAAATATCATTTACAGTTACCACTACCATTAACACCAGCAACAGAGCAAAACCCACCAGGTGAACGATGTTTTCCCGTTTGGGGTCTACCCGGCGACCGACCAGCCCCTCCCAGCCTACAAACAGCAGTCGGCTGCCATCAAGAGCCGGAATGGGCAACAAATTAAATAATCCCAGCTGCAAACTCAATAAAGCAGCTAGCTGCAGCAAGTTCAGCCAACCTGCCTGAGCAGCCTTGCCTATCTCCATACTAATACGAGCCGGACCAGCCAGCCCTGCCGTCGGGTCGGGCATCTTAAACAAGTTAGCCAGATAGTGTAAAACAGTAGAAGTAATTTTACCTGTATATAGTACCCCATAACCGGCTGCTTCCCAGAGGTTAACTGATTTCATTTTTGGTGGCTGAGGGGAAATACCAATCATACTCTGCCCTGTTGCCGGGTCCTTTTTGGGTCTAAGCTCGATCAGCATCTTCTTCTGATTCCGGAGAATTTCCAGAGAAACTCGCCCTTGTTCCTGCTTTCTGATTTCCTGGACTACTTTTTCCCAATCCGTTACGGTCTTGCCATTGACCGCAATAATTCTATCTCCCGGCTTTAGTCCTGCAGCTTCGGCAGGCATGTTTTTTATCACTTCACCGATAACCGGCTCAATTACTGGTACACCCAGTTTGAAGAAAATTCCTGCTAGAATCAGGATAGTTAAGACAAAATTCATTAACGGTCCTGCCAGGATTACCAGTCCTTTTTGCCAGGGTTTCTTTTCATTAAAGCCTTCCCCCGGCCGGTATCTGAGCGCCCCATCTTCATCGGTATCTTCTTCCTCATCCATCCCGGCAAATTTAACAAATCCTCCCAGTGGGATAGCCCGTACACTATATAGAGTTTGGTTGCGTCCGGTTTTACCAAAAAGCATAGGGCCAAAACCGATAGCAAACTCATAAACTTTCACGCCTACCGCTCTGCCGGCAAAATAGTGTCCGGCCTCATGTACCAGCACCAGTAAACCAAGAACCAGGATAGTAGCGATTACCGAGACAAGAAAACTGGTCATTTTAATCACCGACCTTTCTTAATCAACTCAGCAGCCTTATAGCGCGCCTGCTGGTCGATATGAAGCACAACCTCCAGATCTTCAGCCTTCTGAGGCGAAAACTGGTCCAGGGTGGCTGCAATGACATCTACAATTTCCACAAACTTTATTTCCTCATTTAAAAATGCTGTAACCGCAACTTCATTGGCTGCATTGAAAATCGTTGGCGCCAGTCCCCCTGCCTGACCAGCCAGATAGGCTAATTTCAATCCTGGATACTTGGCATAATCCGGCAGCGAAAAAGTTAAGCTGCCGATACTTGCCAGATCCAGCCGCGGCCAGGCCCCACTCCAGCGCTGCGGCCAGGAGAGGGCGTACTGAATGGGCAGGCGCATATCCGGTAAACCTAATTGAGCCAGCTGGGAGCCATCACAAAACTCCACCAGTGAATGGATAATACTCTGGGGGTGGAGCAGCACCTGGATCTGTTCATAGGGTATACCAAACAGCCAGTGCGCTTCGATCACTTCAAGACCTTTATTGATCATGGTAGCGGAGTCAATGGTTATTTTGGCTCCCATAGACCAGTTAGGATGAGCCAGAGCATCTCTAACTGTTGCTTCCTGGAGGCGCTGGATATCCCACTCGCGAAAAGCCCCTCCGGAAGCGGTTAAAATCAATTTACTAACTTCATTTTTCTTTGACCCTTGAATACATTGAAAAATAGCAGAATGTTCGCTGTCTACCGGGATAATTTTGACGCCATGTTTTTCGGCCAGGGCCATCACCAGTTCTCCTGCTGCTACCAGGGTTTCCTTGTTGGCCAGAGCAATATCAATTCCTTGTTTAATAGCGGCAATAGTAGGCAACAGCCCCCGGGCACCAGTAATAGCCGTCACAAGCAAATCTATCTCAGCTTCAGTAGCTGCTTTTAATAAACCTTCAGTACCCCAGTAGATTTCTGGAACCCAGCTTTCAACCCGCAGTTGCTGAGCTAGCCACTCAGCGTCCTTCGCTTCTGCAACTGCTACTACCTCTGGCTTAAACTCCCTAATCTGAGCCAGCAATAAATCCACGTTACGTCCTGCAGCAAGGCTTGATACTTGCAGATTTTCCCGCTGGGCACGGACTACTTCCAATGTTTGTGTCCCAATGGAACCTGTACTGCCGATTAGTCCTATTTTGCGCATGTCTGAACCCCGTTTCTTTCTATTATATCCGTGTTATCCCAGTTTTAATAACCGCCTGAATAGCGATTAACAGGATAGGACCCAATACTACCCCCAGAGCGCCCCAGAGCTGATAGCCTGTATAAATCGCTATTAAAGTGGCCAGGGGATGCAGGCCCACATTATCAGCGACCACTTTTGCTTCCAGTAGCTGCCTGACCAGGCTCAGCACCCCATACAGGATAACCAATTTCAGAGCAAAAAAGCCCTGGCCGTGAAAGTAACTGAGCAGAGCCCAGGGTAACAATACTGAGCCAGGGCCCAGCACCGGAATAAAATCCATTAACCCTACCACAATTCCCATGGTTAGAGCAAATTGACTGCCCGTCAGGTAAAGACCACCAATGGCCAGGATAGTGGTAATTGTAATAAGTATAAGCTGGGCCTTGAGATAGCCAGTAAAGGCCAGTATAATTTTCGATCCCACTTCTAAAGTCGTTTCTCCCCAGGGAGGATTTAGCAGTTGTAACCAGAAACGGATAATTTTTTCTTTGTCCTTGAGGAGAAAAAAGGCTGCCAAAATGGCGATAATCAATACAACAAAGCCGCCAGTAATACTGGCTGGTAATACTTGTACTGACCTCAGTAAAGTCTCTGATGCTGAAATAATCAGCTGCTGGCCTTTAGCCACAATATTATCTATATTGTCCTTGACAGCCTGATGGAGCTGCGGTGGCAACTCCCGGTAAAATGCAACCCCTTTTTCCAGCAATGCGTTAGCTTTTTGCCAGACGTGATCAACAAAAATAATGATCTGTTCCCGGTATTCAGGCAGTTCTCGGGTTAAGCGAAGGGTTTCCAGAATCAATCTGGCTAAAATCAGGGCCCAGATAACTATAAATCCGCCTACTACACCAGATAAGGTTAATAAAACAGCCAGAGACCTTTTTAATTTAAATCTTGCCTCCAGTTTATTAACCAGTGGATCCAGCAGGACTGCCAGAAAAGCCGCCAGGATAAACGGTAATGAGATATAAAGAAACTTTCCGAGCCAGGGCATCAAAAATGGTAAAAAGTAAGCCCCACCAAAATAGAGGGTGAGTAAAATCAGCAAGGCCGTCAGCCATTGATAATAATTGGAAGCCATCCGCCTCATCCATTGCCCCCCCTAACAAACCAATCCAGCAAAACATAGGCCAGCGGCGCTGTAAACATGATCGAATCAAACCGGTCCAGTACTCCTCCATGGCCCGGAAAAATGTTACTACTATCCTTTACCCCTGCCGCTCTTTTCAAAGTGGATTCTGCCAGATCTCCCAGCTGTCCTCCCAGACTTATGACAATCCCAAAGCCAGCCCAGAAAAGGTAAGAAAAACCGGTCAGTTTAGGCCCCAGCATTGCCAGCACCAGGGCAGCAGTGACCGCTCCACCAATAACCCCCTCGATGCTTTTTTGGGGACTGATCACTGGTGCCAGGGGATGTTTTCCCAGGGCCCGCCCTGTAAAGTAAGCCCCGGAGTCGGCCAGCCAGTTAGCAATAAAAAACAATGCTGTCAACCATAATCCCTGATCTTGCTCTCGGAGGAGTAGAATGTAAGTGAGAGAAACAGTTACATATACAATACCAAAAAAGCCTGCTCCTAGATCTGACCAGCGTAGGCGCGGAAAAGATATAACCGCAATCAGCAATGTCCAGAGCAACAGAAAGGTTATTCCATAATCAAGACGATGATTAATCATGCTGAAAAAGACCAGTATTACCCCCGGTCCAGCCAGCAGCCAGCTGACCTTTATCCCCAGATGCTGAAGGATATTTTTCAGCTCCCACTGGCCCAGCAGCGCTAGGATCAGAATACCTCCTCCCAGCCAGCTTCCCCCCTGCCAAATAAGCCAGAGAGCCAGAGGTATTCCGATAATGGCAGTTATAACCCTGTATACCAGCACAAAATCACCTCTATAGTTATAGCAAGCCGCCAAAACGGCGCTCCCGCTTTTGATAATCCACTATAGCCTGTAAAAAATGCTCTTCCCGGAAATCAGGCCAGAGCACATCTGTGAGCCAGAATTCCGTGTAAGCTAACTGCCAGAGCAAATAATTGCTGATGCGCAATTCTCCAGCAGGGCGAATCAATAAATCAGGATCTGGGATATCTCTGGTGTAAAGAAACTTTTCTATCACCTCTTCATCAATAGAACCGGGGTCAATTTTCCCTGCTTTCACTTCTGCCGCAATCTGATTTACCGCTTGCACTATTTCAGCTCTACCGCCATAGTTTAGACACAAGCCTAAAACCAGTTTGTTATTTTTGGCAGTTAAATTGATAGACCTGGTCAGTGCCTGCTGGGCAGCAAGGGGTAACCCGGCCAGATCGCCATAAGCCCGAATCTGAACTCCTTGCTGATTTAACTCTGCCACCTCTTTTTCCAGATATTCCACCAGTAAATTCATCAGTGTATCCACTTCTTCTTTAGGCCGCTTCCAGTTTTCCGTGGAAAAAGCATATACTGTGAGATATTTTATACCAATGTTTGTACAAACTTTCACCGCTGTACGCAAGCTTTCCACACCGGCACGATGACCAACACTTCTTGGCAATCCCCTTTTTTGTGCCCAGCGGCCGTTGCCATCCATAATAATGGCAACATGTTGGGGTAATCGAGACAGATCTATTTCATTAATTTGGTGATTGTCCGCTTGTTTTTCCGGCAAAACCGCAGAACCCAACATGCGCGATATCCATTTGGCCACGGGCAATCCTCCCTCCGATAATTTACCATAAATATATTATAACATGAAAAAACCCCCTCGGCGAGGGGGCTTTTTCCCGCAATTTAGCCCTGGCTGATTGCGCCAGTGGGGCAAGCTTCTGCACAGCTACCACAATCTACACATGCATCAGCATCAATGGAGTAGATATCCCCTTCCTTGATGGCGCCATTCGGGCAGGTATCCATGCAGGTACCGCAAGCTACACACTCATCGGAGATTTTGTAGGCCATTCCTCACACCCCCTTTCCCTATGTGGAAAATTAAAGTTCCATAATTTCTTCTTCTTTATGTTCAGCTAATTTATCGATTTCTTTAATATATTTGTCAGTCAGCTTCTGAACCTCATCCTGACCGCGTCTAACTTCATCTTCAGAAATGCCTCCAGCTTTCTCCTGAGCTTTCAGCTCATCATTTGCCTCTCTTCTCACATTCCGCACAGCAACCCGTGCCTCTTCCGCCTTTTTCTTAACCACTTTTACCAGCTCAGTCCGCCGCTCCTGGGTCAATTGCGGAATAGCAATACGAATTACGGTACCGTCATTGTTGGGGGTCAGCCCCAAATCGGATTTCATTATCGCTTTCTCAATTTCATTCAAAACACTCCGGTCCCAGGGTTGAACTACCAGCAACCTGGGTTCAGGAGCGGAAATATTAGCCAGCTGGTTAACAGGAGTTGGCACACCATAATAGTCCACTGTTACCTTCTCCAGCAAAGCGGGAGTTGCGCGTCCAGCCCGCAGAGAAGCCAGTTCTTTTTTTAGTACAGCCACTGCTTTTTGCATTTTCTCTTCATGCTCACGAATGATTTCTTTAATCATTTCGTCTCTTCACCTCCAACTAATGTACCGATCTTTTCTCCCAGTACTACTTTCTGGATATTGCCCTCTTCATTAAGGTTGAAGACAATAATGGGAATACTGTTATCCATACACAGGGAAGTGGCGGTTGAATCCATTACCCCCAGCCCCAGTTGTAAGACATCCAGATATGTAAGTTCTTTAAACAGTCGGGCAGCGGGGTTTTTCTTGGGATCAGAGTCATAGACCCCATTTACCTGCTTGGCCATCAGGATAACTTCCGCTTCTATTTCGGCAGCCCGCAAAGCTGCGGTGGTATCAGTAGAAAAATAGGGGTTACCAGTGCCGGCTGCAAAGATCACCACCCGTCCTTTTTCCAGATGGCGAATCGCTCTCCTTCTTATATAAGGCTCAGCTACCTGCCGCATCTCAATGGCCGTTTGTACCCTGGTATCCACGCCCAGGTTTTCCAGGGCATCCTGCAGGGCCAGAGAATTCATCACAGTAGCCAGCATACCCATATAATCAGCAGTAGCCCGGTCCATGCCTTTAGCACTACCGGCCACTCCGCGCCAGATATTACCTCCACCCACAACGATAGCAACCTGGACTCCCAGTTTTACAATTTCACTAATCTGGCGGGCAATGTTCTGAACAGTATGCTGGTCAATGCCAAAACCCTGTCCACCAGCCAGCGCCTCACCGCTTAGTTTAAGAACAACCCGTTTATATTTTGGAACTGTCATGGGCCAACCTCCTGTATTTGTATAATCAATTCTACAACGGTGGCCGATTTCCTTTTGTTTTCAGAAATATTTTTACAAAAAAGAGAACACAAAAATGTGTTCTCTTTTATTACCAACTACCGCTGCAGCTCCTTCATAACTTCGGCAGCAAAATCATCCTGCCGTTTCTCCAGACCTTCACCCATTTCGTAACGAACAAACCGTCTGACATTAATATTTTCACCGATTTTGGCAATTTTTTCCTTGATAAGTTGTTCTATGGTGATGTCCGGATTTTTAACAAAAGGCTGCTCCAGCAAGCATACTTCTTTGTAGAACTTTTCAATTCTTCCTTCCACCATTTTTTCGACGATATTTTCGGGTTTGCCTTCATTAAGAGCTTGAGCCCGCAGAATCTGCTTTTCTTTTTCAATTACATCAGCAGGCACTTCTTCCCGCCGGACATACTGAGGCTTGGAAGCAGCAATTTGCATAGCAATATCCTTGCCCAACTGCTGGAATTCCTCGGTTTTGGCCACGAAGTCAGTCTCACAGTTAATTTCCACCAGGACACCTACACGGCCGCCAGCATGTATGTACGATGTAACGATCCCTTCAGCTGCAATCCGGCCAGCTTTTTTGGCTGCTGCAGCCAGCCCCTTTTCCCGCAGATATTCAACAGCCTTTTCCATATCACCATTGGTTTCCTGCAATGCCTTTTTGCAGTCCATCATCCCGGCACCGGTTCTTTCTCTTAGTTCTTTAACTGCCTGTGCAGATATCATCACGATAACCTCCTTAAATTTTTGTAATAAAAAGGGTGGGCCCGAGTTTCCCGGCCACCCACCCGACTTTACTACTCGGTCATTTGCTGTCCTTGCAAACCTTCCAGAATAGCATCTGCCATTTTGCTGGTTAACAGCTTTACCGCCCTGATGGCATCATCATTACCGGGAATAACGTAGTCTACCTCATCTGGATCACAGTTAGTATCCACAATAGCGACCACCGGTATACCCAGTCGCCGCGCTTCAGCAACAGCAATTTTTTCTTTCCGCGGGTCGACCACGAACAAGGCACCGGGCAGTTCCTTCATATCCTTAATGCCGCCCAAGAATTTTTCCAGTCTGGCTTTTTCTTTTAACAGTTCGGCCACCTCTTTCTTGGGCAGTACGGCAAAGGTACCATCCTGTTCCATTCTCTCCAGCTCATGCAGCCGTTCAATTCTTTTCCGAATGGTGGTGAAGTTGGTCAGCATACCACCCAACCAACGCTGATTTACATAGAACTGACCACAGCGGACAGCTTCCTCTTTCACAGCTTCCTGCGCTTGTTTCTTGGTTCCTACAAACAGCACAGTCTTGCCTTCTTCAGCTACACTGCGCAGGAAATTGTAGGCTTCCTCTACTTTCTTAACAGTTTTTTGCAAATCGATAATGTAAATTCCGTTCCGGTCAGTGAAGATATATTCCCGCATTTTGGGGTTCCACCGCCGGGTTTGGTGTCCGAAGTGAACACCGGCTTCCAGTAATTGTTTCATGGAAACGACTGACATATTTACACCTCCATTAGTTTTACCTCCGCCCCCATCTTCTTCGCTGCCCACCTGTCTCCAGGCACTCGGCAGCGAATCCGGAGACGTGTGTATTTTACACACCATTTGCTATTTTAACATAACTTGATTTAATTGGCAAGGGTTCAGTGGGTCAGGGTTTTAAGAATGTCAGCAACCGATGTGTTTTGTTTTATCTGATAAGTTCCCGCTTTAAACTTCCGGGCCAGTCCCGCCTTATCCACTTCCATCAGAAAAGCTTTTTTATCCTGGATTAATCCTTCTGCCAGCAGAATATCCGCTATTTTTTCTGAAGTAACCCCTTTGGGCAAAACCACTAGAACCATGCGTTCTGCTGATGGTTGCTGGGCAGGCTGGACCGGCAAACGTTGCTGGGCTTGTTTTTCCCATTCTTTCCTGGCGTTGGCCAGTTCCTGGGCTACCTTTTCCGCCGCCTCCTGTCGAGTAATCATACCCAGAGAGCGGGCCCGGCTGATTAGTTCTGCTTCTGATAACTGCAGGTTGCTTTTTGCAAAAAACAGGGCTAAACCGCCCAGTACCAGGCCTATGCCCAAACCGCGCCAAAAGGCTTGCCTACCCATTATCGCCCTGCCTCCTTGCCAAATAAATCTATAATCAGCTGAGCTTCCCCTTTGCCTATTCCCAGACGGGCCGCAATTTCATCTATCGATAGCCCTGATTGCCATAAGGCTATGATTTCATCTTTATTTTTAAACCGTGAATCCATTTTCTTCTGCGGCTCCTTATCTTTTTCCCGGTTTTCTTTAACTTTGTCCTTAGTTTTAGGCTTTTTCATAACCTGTGGGTCTCCATCCGATACCACTGTTTTTTCCAGCCTGTTAACCAGTTTTTCTGCCGCTTCTTCCACTTCTGTCAATAACAAGGCTACATCTGCTTTTGCCTGTTCAACCCTGGTCAATATCGTTAATAGTTCGTCCTGACGTTTCAGATTTTCCCTTTTTTCCAGCCAGAAACTCCAGCCCAGAGCCAGTATACCTGCTAACAACATCCACCATTCTAATGTCACCGCAAATCGTCTCCTATACCAGAATATCCAGATGTTCCTTTTTCCCTTCTTCCCGTTCTTCCTGCTTTTCTTTGTCTTTTTCCGTTTTTTTTCGTACACGACTGCCCAGCGTTTTGCTGCTGGCTTGAATCTTTTGTTTCACATTTCGGGTCTGTTTATCCAGTTGAGCGCTGAATTCCTGATTAGCCTGCTGGCGAGCAGCCAGCTCAGTTTGCTGGATTTTGCTTACTTCCTGAACTTTAATGAAAGTATTTTGCATATCAACAGGCTTAATACTCATCGCTCTCCCCCTAACGCAAAGGCCGCATTTCGATTTCACCTTCCTGATTCAGCTGAAAAGACACGTATTGCACGGGTTCATCGATAATCAGGGTCTGGTCACCAATGACGATCCGGGTTCCGGGATGGACAATTTTTTCTATCATTATTTTGCCTTCAATTGAGGTTTGCAATAAAGTTAATAGCTCCTGCTCCTCGACTATCAAATTTTTTAATTCAGCTTCCAGATTAATTACTGATCGTTTTACCTTAATTAACAATGCCTTCTTTTCATCAGGAAGCTCACCGGCCTTTTCCTTCATTCGCTGCAGAAGGTCAATGATTTGCTTTGCTTTGGTCAAACTTTGTTGAACTGCTGTCAGCCCGGATACAGTCGCTAAATATCTAAGTTTCAGTTTCGGGCTTACTCCAGCTTCCAGCAAAGTATGAGTCCCCATCGGTGCTCCCACAGTTTTGGCCCGGATGTCCCGTCCAGCCCGGACTTCCCCGCCGGCAATCAGAGCTTTGCTGCCTTCCACTATGACCGAACCTTCCGCAATTACCTGGCTGTGCATAATCCCTTTCCCGATTTGCACATTCCCGCCACATTCAATGAATGCGTTTTCAACATAGGCTGCAAACAGGTTACCCTGACAGGATATCTGAGCGCCTTTTTTGCCAATAATGCCATTACGTACCCGCAAATGTCCCCCGGCCTGGATACTGCCTCCTAAGACAGCACCACCTACTTCCACATCAGCGGTAGCTTTGACCTGAAATCCGCCAAGCACATCACCGGTGATACGGATGGTGCCATCAAAATCAATGTTTCCGGTGGAAAAATCCACATTACCCCGCACCTCATATATATCAGATACGGTTACTTTGCCATTAATCAAGGCCACATGTCCGTTTTTTTCTGCAACAATTATATTTTCCTCCTGCAAAAGGCGCGTTCCTTTTCCTGCTTTCAAGACCACATCTTTTGCCTTTTTAGCAGGAATCACCCGACCAAATATGTCCATTCCATCCTGGCCAGGTACAGGAGGAACCCGCTCGGCCAGCACATCCCCGGCTTTAACCTGTTGAATCAGTTCCAGGTTATAATAGTCGACCGACCCGTCCTGACGGGCTTTGGGAGTTAGAGGGAGCCCATTAATTTCAAAATGATATTTAATACAAGCATCTATTCCAGCTACAGGTTCCCGGCCCCGGGCTAGTAGAATTTTTTCGCCATTCCGTTTTACAATAGCGGTTTTAATATTTTCCTCAATCAAACCATATTTAATCTTCCGTTCATTGATAGCTTTCCAGATCAATTGTTCCAGTTTCTGGTCACTTTCTTCTGCTGCTGCAAGCAGCTGTAAAAAGGCTGTCATGTTATCCGCACTGGTTTCGAGACTTAAAACGATTTTCTTTTCTTTCTGCTGATCCATGACAGCCCCTCCCGCGGTTATTCCGCAAAAATCTTTTGCTTCTGTCGACTGAGCCGGCCCCGTAACCGGAAAATTGCTTTGGTATGCAGCTGTGAAACCCGGGATTCACTAACTCCAATTACTTGTCCTATCTCCTTTAAGGTCAAACCATTATAATAATACAGGGCTACAACTAGTTTCTCCTTTTCTGGCAGTTTGGCAATAGCGTCGGCAAGAATTTGCTTGACTGCTTGAAGCTGAACCTGTTCCTCAAGGGTTGGTTGACTTTTGTCGGCGATCAATTCATGGAATCCGGCAGTATTTTCTTCTTCCCCAGGAATCAATTCATCAAGGGAAAAAATAACCCCCTGGGAGCTCTGTACCAGCAACTGCTGATATTGCTCCTCTGACAAACCTAAAGCCTGGCAAATTTCTTCATCCGTAGCCGACCTACCCAAACGCTGTTCTAACTCCCAAATTCCCTGTTCTAATTTCTTTACTCTGGCTCTTACTGAAGCTGGCATCCAATCCAGCTGGCGCAAGCCATCGATTATCGCCCCTTTGATGCGGGCTACCGCATAAGTTTCAAATTTGATGCCTCGCTCAGGCTCAAACCGTTCGATGGCTTCCAGTAAACCAAAGGTACCAAAACTTAATAATTCATCATAAGTGATACTGGATGGCAAGCCTGAAATAAGCCTGCCCGCCACATATTTAACGAGATGAGCATAACGTTTAATGAGGGCCTCCTTCAACTCTGGTCCTTTTTTTTCTTTATATTCTGCCCAGAGCTGTTCATCCTTTTGCCCGCTCAATTTAATGGCCAACATGGGCTCACCTCTTTAGATATGATAGTTTTTAGCTGCCATAGTACGAATATGCACAAGCCCTGTTTCCAGGTCAAATTCAATGGTTCGCCCGATATTTCCTCCAGTGTCCTCCGCCAGCAAAGGAATATCCCAGGCAGCAAGGGCTGTTTTTACCGCTTCCACATTTCTCTGTCCCACTTTCATGATTTCATGTTCACCACCAAAGGAAAACATCTGGGCCCCGCCTGCAATCTTAGCTTTTAACCGACGGCGGCAAGCCCCATGGTTTTCCAGCAACTGGATTAGTGCCGGTACGGCTGTATCAGCAAATTTCGCGGGATTTCCCGCTACCCTGGCTTTAGTGCTATCTGGCAGCATAATATGGGCCATGCCGCCTTTTTTGCTGAGAAAATCCCAGAGACATATGCCTACACAGGAACCCAGACCAGAAGTCAATAACCGGGCAGGAGCCTGTCCTATCTTTAAATCAGCCATCCCAACTTTTATAATCTCCATCTCAACTTACACTCCCAGCGCCGTAACTATAACTCTAAGGGAATCAGGCTCAGGCAAGAGGAAAAAGTGCCCGATCATTTCCTTGTGATTTAGCTTGAATATGGTCTCTATTATCAGTACCTCATTGGAAACATGCCCTAGTTCCGCAGCAACACTAGAAAGGATATTGCAGCCATAATCCAGGGCCACCCCCGGTATCGAAGGATAAAATCTGATACCAGTAAAGCCAGTAATGGCCGCTAGAAAACCTCCTGTTACGATATTTCCGACTTCAGCCAGGGCCGATAACTCAAACTGATTAAAACTCCCCGTCTCAGTTACAGAGCGCTGTAACAGCATTTCCACCAGCTGCTGGGCCATGGATTGCGGCAAGAGCCATAAAACTTCTCCTGGAGCTTGCCCCTTAATCTTCTGGTAAATACCATAAACAGTTTCCTGGCAAATAGGCGATGCTTCCAGAATCTCCTGATAAGAAACAATATTTATCTCCGGCACTGACATCTCTACTCTCTGACCCAGCATGGTGGCCAGAGCAGTGGCACCATTACCAGCACCAATATTGCAAACTTCCCTGATTACATCCAGCTGCGCTTCACTCAATTTTTTGAATTCCCCCACCCCAATTCCTCCTTAAATTGCCGTTTCAATACCATCACTACCCGATCTGGCAATTTAACAAAAGCGTCAATATATTTTTCGTAGATATCAGTTTGAATCTGATCTTCTCCTACCTTGGTTACACTGCTAATTTCATCAGCCAGTACCCCAAACATACCCTCCTGTTCAGTCAAAATTATAATTCGGCTTTCTTCAGTGATTAACGGTTCCGGCAAGCCAAACAACCGGTGCAAAGAAAGGACTGGTACTACTGTTCCCCGCAGGTTTATCACCCCGAGAATATAGGAGGGTGTCCGCGGCACCCTGGTAATTTTAACGAGCGGAAAAATTTCCTTCACTCTGTTGATATAAAGACCATACCATTTGTTTTGTAAACGAAATACAACAATTTGAACCTCCACTGCCTTTACCTCCCCGTCAATAGGGATGGGACATCCAGGATCAAGGCAACTTCACCATTGGCTAAAATGGTAGCACCTGCAATGCCTGAAATCCCTGTCAAAAGTGGGCCCAGGGACTTGATGACGATTTCCTGCTGTCCCAGCAGTTCGTCCACGATCAACCCTATCCTCTGTCTCCCTGTTCTGACAATAACCACAGGCAATTCTGTTTCCGGCTCTGGTATCTCCCAGGGGTGTTCCAGCAATTCTTTTAAAATGTACACAGGAACCAGTACTTCCCTTAGTTTTATATAATAAGCCCCCTGTAGTTCCAGAATATCCCTTTGTAAAATTGCCGCTGTTTCTTCGATATAGCCGATCGGTACTGCATAGGTTTCCTGACCGATCTTGATAAGTAAGCTCTGCAAAATCGCTAAAGTTAAAGGCAAAATAATGTGCACAGTGGTGCCCTGATGCAAACGAGAATTCAGCATAATCCGCCCATTGAGGGATTCAATTTTTTTCTTCACTGCATCCATTCCCACACCACGGCCAGAAATATCGGTCACTTTTTCTGCTGTACTCAATCCCGGTCGGAAAATCAGAGCCAGTTTTTCCTCTTCACTCATTTGTTCCGCTTCAACGCTATTGATAAGACCGTTCTGCAAAGCCTTTTGTACTACTTTCTCAGTATCAATCCCTTTGCCATCATCCTTAATTTCAATGACCACATGATTCCCTTCATGAAAAGCCGAAAGACTGATGGTTCCGGCAGCTGGTTTTCCTTTTGCCAGCCGCTCAGCAGGGGATTCAATACCGTGGTCAATGGCATTTCGCAGTAGATGCACCAGTGGCTCCCCAATTTCATCTATCACCGTGCGATCCAGCTCTGTATCAGCTCCATAAACCTGAAAATCGATCTCTTTTCCCAGTTCTCTGGCCAGATCCCTAACCATGCGAGGAAAACGATTGAACACCGTCTCAACTGGTACCATGCGAACTTTCATTACCAGGTTTTGTAATTCGGAGAAAATAAAATCCATTTGTTCGATAGTCTCGTTAAGTTCTTTCAGTCCATTTTTCCTGGCGATGGCGAATAAGCGGGTTTTATTTATTACCAGTTCTCCCACCAGGTTCATCAATATATCCAGTTTCTGAATATCCACCCTGAGGGTTTGAGCTTTCAACTGTCCTGACGGTTTCTTATCAGATTCTACCGCTGGTTTTATCGTTTCCTGCCCTGATGATACTGCCGGTTTTTCTGTTTTTGTTTCCTGTACCGGTCTGGCCTGAAGCTGAAAGGCTTCGATGTGATAGCTTTCCAGTTCAGAGACAGATTGCATAGCTGTTTCTACTGCACTGGCTGATTCGGAGCTTATTAACAGAAATTCCACTATCCGGTCAAAATTGTCTTCTTCAATTTCCGATGTGTCAGGTACGGTTTTAATAATTTCCCCCAGCTGCTCCAAATTGCGATAAACCATCAATACCCGGGGCACTTTCATTAAACAATCTTCCCGTAGAATTACTTTGATTTTCCAGACATTTAACCCCTGGCTACTGGCATCCTGTACCACTCTTACTTCATACTCATTGAGTACCATAGCAGGTGCGGGGGAAGTTGTCGGTTTAGACTCTTCATTTTTTTTGGTAGTAACTGATTCAGCGGCCTCAGGTTGATGATTCCTAAGCTGATTGATAATATCCTGCGGCGATGTTTGAATACTGCCCTGGCTGGCGACTTCCTCCAGCATAATTTCCAGCGTATCAGCTACTTTCAGCAAAAGGTCAATCCCATTGGAACTGATACATTGCTGGGTTCCCCGGTAGGGTTGCAAGAAACTTTCCATTTCATGGGTAAGTTCGGCCATCTGGGTAAAACCCATCGTTGCCGACATTCCTTTCAAAGTATGGGCACTGCGAAAGAGCTCATTGATGGTTTCCAGGTTACACGGATCTTTTTCCAGCTCCAGCAAACACTCACTGATTTTTTGCAAATGCTCCCGTGCTTCCTCAAAAAATATGGTTAGATACTGGGACAGATCCACAATTCTCCCCTCCCCTGGGCTATAGCCATTTCATTATCTCCAGGGCAATTTTATTCAAAGGCACAACTACATCAACGCCACCTTTTTGGATTGCTACTTTTGGCATACCAAAAACCACACATGAACTTTCATCCTGGGCGATAGTTTTACCCCCGGACTTTTTGATTTCCACCATTCCATCAGAGCCATCCCCACCCATACCGGTCATAATCACCCCGATTTTGGGCAGATTTAAGCGGGCTACTGATTTCATCATTACATCTACTGATGGTCGATGTCCGGAAACCGGTGGTGACTGGTTTAGACTGATAAAGTAACTGCCCTGATTTTGACGAACTTCCATATGATAGTCTCCAGGTGCGATATAAACGATCCCGTTTTTGATTTCCTCTCCATCTTCCGCTTCCTTGACTACTAAATGAGAAATGCTGTCCAGTCTCTCTGCCAGCGATTTGGTAAATCCTCTGGGCATATGCTGTACAATCAGGATAGCCGCCGGTAAATTGCGTGGAAACTGGGTCACCACTTCCTGTAAGGCCCTGGGCCCTCCTGTGGATGTACCGATTGCAACCAGCTTGGAAACACGCTGAAAAGCAGTGAGCTTTGCCCCTGTCTGAGGAAGGAGCGAGAGGCTGCTGCTCGTTTTTTTCAATTTGGCCAGAGCAGCATTGCTTACTTTAATGATTAGTTCCTCCTGGACTTTATCCAAATCAAAACTAATTTGTCCTGAAGGTTTGGCTACAAAATCCACCGCTCCCAGTTCCAGAGCTTTAATGGTAGCTTCTGCCCCTTCTGTCGTCAGAGAACTGAGCATAACCACTGGGAGTGGGAATTGTTCCATAATTATTTTTAAAGCTTCCAGGCCGTTCATGACCGGCATTTCCACGTCCAGAGTCATCACCTGGGGTTTTAGTTCCTGGACCTTTTCTATGGCTTCCTGACCATTTTTGGCATATCCGACTACTTTGATTTTACCGCTGCTTTCTAAGATCCTAGTGATGTACTGGCGCATAAATGCTGAATCATCAACAACTAAAACTTTTAATGGTTCCATAGCCAAACCCCCTATAACAATCCCTTCTTTCTCAGCTCCCGTTGCCGATCGAAAATGTATTTTATGATTTTATCCCTGTCCCGTTCTTCAATAATAGTAAACTGTATACCGATATTGTAACCTTTTTTGGGTTTTTCCAGGGGCAGGCAGCGTACTACCTTGCCTACGGCGATGATTTTATCCTTTGGCAGTTTTAAATGGAGTTCCAGTTCGGTCCCCAGTTCCAGGGGTTGCGGGATTTCGATGCGCACGCCGCCACCGGAAATATCTTTGGTTACAGTATCAGTTCCGGTTATATCATCTTCTTGCAGTTTATAAAAGGTCAGGGGAACGCTGTCATCCAGGCGGACGTAGTTGCGTCTCTGTACCCGATTTACTGATTCTGGAATGCTAATGGATAATATCGCTTGGGGAGCTGTGGCCCTGGAAATTACTTCAGATTTAAAGCTGTATATTGCCGACTGGTCAAAATACCGCACCAGAATTTGGCTTCCTACTCTTACGGGAACAGGTACTCCTTTACTAAAGGGCAAAGCGAGGATGATTCTGTCAGGTGCAATCTCTTCTACTCGGCTGCGGTAAACCCCGGAAAGATTTTCTTCCAGCAATTCTATTTCAACATTCTGGTTTACCGACAGCTGCGGTACTACCGCCACTCAAATCCCTCCCTCAACTGAAGAAACCAATAATTTTGTTAAAAAATGATTTAACTCCACCTGGCGGTTTTTGGGTATCCTGCCCCGTTAATAATTTATCGGCAATTCCTTTCATACAGGTACTGGCCAAGCAATTGGGGTATTTTAAAACAAAAGGTTCCTGATATTTTACCGCCTTGGATACATGGAGATCATCCCAGATAAAACCCAGTTGCTCCAAATTCAATTTCAAGAAACGCTGTGAAACCATGGTTAGTTTATTGGCTGTATTTTTGCCTTCCTCCATGTTTTCGACCCGGTTGACCACCAGACTAATGCGGGCATCCGGTTTCTTGCTATGCAAAGCCTTTATTAAACCATAAGCATCTGTAATACTGGTCGGCTCCGGTGTGCAGACCACAATTACTTCATCTGCCGCCTGCACAAAAGCTAGCACATTCCGGTTCAGACCGGCACCGGTATCGATAAGGAGTATGTCTGCCATACCCTCTAATTCCTGCAGGCTCTTAATAAAGGTATTGAGTTTTTTGCGGGATATATTAGCCAGTTCCTGAATTCCCGACCCTCCTGCAATGATCCCCAGTCCACCCGGGCCAGTTGTAATTATATCTCTAATATTCATCTCATCTTTAATGAGATTATAAAGGGTATATTTAGGAGTTACACCCAGGACTACATCCACATTGGCCAACCCCAAATCAGCATCGAAAACCAGTACCTTTTTACCTAATTTTGTTAAAGTAAGGGCCAGGTTAATGGTAAAATTGGTTTTACCGACCCCGCCTTTCCCTGACGTTACAGCAATAACCCTGGTTCGGTTAAAGCGCGGATCTTTTTCTCTCAGCTCAGCCTCAGCCTGTTTCTTTAAATTCAAAGCCAGTTGCCGTAGTTTTTCTGCCTGATCAGCCATGGCTTATCTCTCCTTTATCAGTTTACCAGCTAACCAGGTCGGGTCAGCTTCACTGATATCATCTGGTACTTCTTGTCCCGTTGTAACATAGACTAAAGGCTTCCTGGTTTTTTGCAGAACTGAGAGAATACCGCCAAAAGAAGAAGTTTCATCAATTTTGGTAAGAATAATTTTGTCAAACTCTATATCCCGGTAATTTCCAACAATCTCCAGCATATCTTTTCGTTTTGTCGGTGCACTCAGAACCAAATAGGTTTCATCGGGCTGGGCCGCAGCAATAAAGCTTTTGAGTTCCACCATTTTATCTTTGTTGCGGTGACTGCGCCCGGCCGTATCGATTAGCAGTAAATCTTTATCCTGATGTTTTTCGATGGCCTCTTTCATGTCCTTAGGCGAATAAACTACTTCCACAGGCAGCCCCATAATATCTCCATAGGTTTTTAGTTGCTCAACTGCTGCAACCCGATAAGTATCTGAAGTCAGTAACGCTACTGCAAAATTTTGCTTGATAGCAAAGTTAGCAGCAATTTTAGCAATCGTGGTAGTTTTACCAACCCCTGTTGGCCCAATGAAAGAGACAACCAGCGGTCTTTCTTTGGTTTTATTCTTTTTTACAGTAATAGGTTTACCTTTTTTAAAATATTTCTCCAGGACATGCAGTATCTTCTCCTCTTCTGTTTGACTCTCTTCCTCACTTGCTCTAAGCTGTTTAAAAATCTTTCTTAATATGTTTTCTTCAACTTCCTTGTCCTGAAGCAGGGCCCAGTATTTTTTCCCTTCTTCTGACAACTCGGCTGGGATTTTCTTTTCATCCACTATTTCTGCCATACGGTCAATTTTCTCTTTCAGTTCATGAATTTCCTGCTTCAATTCGACATTTATTTGTTTGTCCTGGATCTCAACAGGCTGTGACGGTACTGGAGGAGAGGAAATTTTTTCTTCAACCGCAGCGGTAACCTCTACCATCTGGCGGCCAAAGAGCCCGAAAAATCCACCCTCACGAAATTTGCGGGTATGGATGATCACAGCATCTCGCCCCATATCATTTCTGACTTTCAGCATCGCCTCATTAACTGTAGGTGCCACAAAGCGTTTTACTTTCATTTCAGATGGTCACCGTCCCAACCGCTTGAATTTGTACATTTCCTTCCAGTTCATTGTAGGAAAGGATGGGTAAATCCGGTAATACCCGTTCCACGATTCTGCGGATATAAATTCGCAATAAGGGCGGACAAAGCAACACAGGCTGAATCCCCCGCTGCCATTGCTGATTAACAGCATTCTGTAAACTGGTGTAGAATTTCTGAGCCGACATCGGATCTAAAGCGATATAGGAACCATGTTCTGTCTGCTGTAGATTTTCTCTCAATTGCTGTTCCAGCTCCGGGGCCAGGGTCAGGACAGCTATTTGTCCGTCTCGTGCGAACTGTCTGGTAATCTGTCTTGATAAAGCTTGACGAACATATTCAGTCAGCACATCAATGTCTTTGGTGGCCCGGGCCTGGTCTGCCAGGGTTTCCAGAATGGTAACCAGATCGCGAATGGAGATTTTCTCCCTTAACAGGTTAGCCAGAACCTTCTGGATTTCACCCAGATTCAACAGGTCAGGCACCAGTTCCTCAACCACCGCCGGATTGGTTTCTTTCACATTATCCAGCAGTTTTTTCACATCCTGCCGGCCCAGAATCTCATGGGCATGAGACTTGATGATTTCCGTCAAATGAGTTGCCAGTACCGAGGATGGGTCTACAACAGTATAACCTTTTAGTTCCGCTTCTTCTTTCAGATGAGCAGGAATCCACTTGGCCGGTAAGCCAAAAGCCGGTTCAACCGTGTCTATTCCTGCTATATCATCCTCCGCCAGACCAGCATTCATTGCCAGATAGTGGTCGACCATCAATGTACCGGAAGCAACTTCTACTCCTTTGATTTTTATAACATAGCTGTTAGGTCTAAGCTGCATATTGTCCCGCATCCGAATGGGAGGCAAGACAATTCCCAGCTCCAGGGCACACTGACGGCGAATCATTACTACCCGGTCCAGCAAATCCCCACCCTGTGAGCTGTCTACCAGTGGAATCAAACTGTAGCCCAGCTCCAGTTCCATCAAATCCACCTGTAACAGGGAAAGCACATTTTCCGGCTTGCGGGCTTCTTCCGCTTCTTTAACTACTTCCTCTTCTACCGTCTCCTCACTGGTCTTTGCAGCCCGGTTTATTTGCCAGGCCAGTCCCCCCAGGATAGAGGCCAGTAATATCATCGGCAAAGGAGGCATGCCCAGCAAAGCCAGCAGCAGCAAGGCAGCCGCAGCTAAAGCCAGGGCCCGTGGACTATTAAACATTTGTCCGACCAGTTCCTGTCCCAGACTGGATTCCGAAGCAGCCCGTGTTACTGTGATACCTGTGGCCACTGAAATCAGCAATGCAGGAATTTGAGTAACCAGACCATCACCAACCGAAAGCACCGTATAAGTCCTCAGGACCTGGGTAATATCGCTGGCTCCATTTTGAACGAGCCCGATTATAAACCCACCGATGACATTGATTGCAGTAATAACCAGAGAGGCGATAGCATCTCCTTTTACGAACTTGGAAGCACCATCCATAGCCCCGTAGAAATCAGCTTCCCGCTGAATATTTTTCCTGCGCTCTTTCGCTTCCTGGTCATTGATTAAACCAGCGTTTAAATCAGCATCAATACTCATTTGCTTACCGGGCATCGCATCCAAAGTAAAGCGAGCAGCAACTTCCGATACCCGCTCTGCCCCTTTGGTAATGACCAGAAACTGAATTACCACCAGGATTAAGAAAATAATAAAACCAACTACCGCATTACCTCCAATAACAAACTCACCAAAGGTTCTGATTATCTCCCCCGCTTCCCCCCGGTTCCCCAGAATCAAGCGAGTAGAAGATACATTCAAAGAAAGCCGGTAGAGAGTCATAACCAGCAACAAAGTGGGAAAAGCGGAAAACTCCAGGGCATCTTTAATATACATTGTCACCAGCAAAATTACTAAAGACAAGCTGATATTAATGGTCAGCAATACGTCCAGAAGCCGCGGCGGCAGAGGGATAACCATCAACAAAATCATCATGATTACTGCTCCTGCTACCACTATATCGCTATTGCGAAAGCCTCTCGAAGCCGCTGTTTGTGGTGTTGCCACAACGCCACCTCCTTCGGGCTATATTTTCCCTTTTAGCTTGTAAACATAAGCCAGCACTTCAGCCACAGCTTGAAATAGTTCTGGCGGGATAAACTCACCGATTTCAACACTTTTATATAAAGCTTGTGCCAGTGGCTTGTTTTCAACAGTAACAACCCCGTGTTCCCGGGCAATTTCTTTTATTCGTTTTGCTAACAAATCTGTACCCTTGGCTACTACCACAGGAGCAGGCATTATGCCAGCCTGGTATTTGATAGCCACCGCAAAGTGGGTCGGGTTAGTTATAACCACATCAGCCCTGGGAACTTCTTGCATCATTCTTCTTTGAGCCAGAGCTCTCATTCTTTCTTTAATTTTAGCTTTAATTTGCGGGTTACCTTCCGTTTGTTTGTATTCCTCTTTAATTTCTTCCTTACTCATGCGCAAAGATTTGTTAAATTCCCAGCGCTGATAAGCATAATCAAATAATGCCAGCACCACCAGCATACCTGATGTGTATAACCCAATCTTAATAATCATATGGCCGATAAAAGCGAGACCAGTATTTAATTCAACGGTTTGCAGACCGGGAAAAAACATAATCTGATTTTTAATGATCCCATAGGCAACAAGAGCAACAATAGTTACCTTAAACAGAGATTTAATTAATTCCACCAGGGTTCTCTTGCTGAAAATCCGTTTAAAACCTTCAACGGGATCTATGCGCTCCCACTTCATCGTTAACCCTTCAGTAGTTAACAGAAAACCCGTTTGAATCAGATTAACCGCTACACCGGCGATGATTGCCCCCAGCAAAAGCGGTATGAGGATCTTGGCTCCAACGAGAATCCCCTGCCAGAGGAGAACTGGAATAGTGTTGGTTGTTAGTAAATGCTCTTTTAACTGCACACCGTAGATATTTCGAATAAATTCTCCCATAGTCTGGTAGGCAAAATTACTGGTCAAATACAAAATAGTAAAGGCACTTAGCAATACGAAGGCTGAACCAACTTCAGGGCTCCGGGGAACCTGACCTTTTCTGCGCGCTTCTTGCCGGCGTTTAGGGGTGGCCTCTTCGGTTTTTTCACCGGCAAAAAGCTGTAATTGCTGTAATTTTAGTTCCAGCATGTCCGTCCCCCTTATCCATGCATGAATGTGGCCAGCAAATCAAACCCCTGCCAGAAAACCTGATTTAAAATCTTTACATAGAGAGGCAGACTTAGCATCAAAAAAATCAAGCCAATAAAGATTTTCAATGGTAAGCCCACAACAAAAATATTCATTTGAGGTACAGTGCGAGCTAGAATCCCCAGCGCTATATCAACTACTAGTAGAACCCCCACTACCGGCAAAGCAATTTGTAACCCGGTAATTACTGTAAAAGGAAACCAGTTAAAAACCAGGGTACTAACCCCCATCTCCAGCCAGGGCTGGCCAGGTTTTAACAAGGTAAAACTCTTGATCAGTGTCATGACCAGTAAATGATGACTGTCAGTTAACAAAAAAATCAGTACTGCCAGCATGTTCTTAAAATTGCCAATCAATGGCATGGCCTGTCCAAAAGTTGGATCCACCAGGGTGGCCATGGATAAACCGATTTGCAGGTCTATCATCTCTCCTGCCAGACTGATGGCCGCAAAAACCAGATAGATCACAAATCCCAGCGCCAGACCAAAAGTGAATTCATTGAGAGCTAACCAGACAAACCCGTAAATATTAGTGAAGGCAGGTAGCTGCTGAGGTGGCAGGCTGATGGTAACTAAAACAGCTAGAATAAGAGCAATAGCTATTCTCAGTTGTTGGGGAAGTACACGAGCACTGAAAACCGGTGCGATTACCATCAGTCCACCAATACGGAAAAAAGCCAGAAGAAAAACTGGCAATTTTTGCTCTATTAATAGTAATTCTTGCATAGCTCAACCCCTGTTAACCGATAAATTTATGCAAATTCCCCAGTAGATTACCGGCAAAACTCAATAAAACATTCATCATCCAGGGGCCAAAAATCAGCAGCACTGCCAGGACTGCCAGGATCTTGGGTACAAAAGCCAGGGTAGCCTCTTGAATTTGGGTGGTTGCCTGAAAGATACTAACCAGCAAACCCACCAGTAAGCTGCCCAGCAACACCGGCGCGGAAACCAAAACAATAGTAAATATTGCTTCTTTTCCCAGATAAATAATAAAGTCCTGGGTCATAGTTTTTCACCCTATCTAAAACTCAAAATTAATGACTGCACAACCAGATCCCAGCCATCTACCAGTACAAACAGCAATAACTTGAAAGGTAGTGAAATCATCATTGGAGGTAACATCATCATACCCATGGACATTAAGGCGGAAGCTACAATCATATCAATCACAATAAATGGGATAAAAAGGAGAAAACCCATTTCAAAAGCTGTTTTTAATTCACTAATAACAAAAGCAGGAATAATTACATAAGTGGGTATATCTCGATAAGTCCTGGGTTTCTCCAGTTTATGCAAGCGGATAAATAAGGCCAGGTCTTTTTCCCGGGTTTGCTTCAGCATAAATTCGCGTAAAGGATCTATTGCCTTAGTTAAAGCTTCCTGCTGGGTAATTTTCCCTGCAAAATAAGGTTGTAAAGCATTTTTATTAACCTGATTAAAGGTAGGTGCCATAGTGAAAAATGTCAAAAAGAGAGCTAAACCTATGATCACCTGGTTCGGTGGCATTTGCTGAGTAGCCAGGGCCTGGCGCAAAAAACCCAAAACCACTACGATTCTGGTAAATGAGGTCATCAGGATTAGCAGCGCCGGCGCCAGAGACAGGATAGTTAATACCAGAAGAATTTGTAAACTGGAGCTCAAATCACCATTTTGACCGGTTGTCTCTACTCCTAATTTAATCCCTGGTATAATGGTCCCGGAAACAGCCAGCAGAGGGGTCATTAGCAAAGACATTTTACTGGTCGCCCCCTTTCCCGGCCAGATTGCGAATTTTTTCGATCTGCTTTTGTAACTGACTGGTAAAATCAACCAGCTGTCTGTCCAGCTGCTGGGGTGAATTTCCCTTAGCCGCCATCAGCTCCTCAATCAGTTCCTGGTCAGTTATTTCCGTCAGCAAATTCACACCACCAGAACCTGTTCCCAGCAAGTAAAAGCGACTGCCAACCTCGACGATAATTAAGGAATTGCTTACGGATAAATCGAGTTTGTCGACTACCCTTAATACCTGACTATCCAGCTGGCCAGGTAGGTTTACCCGGTAATAGCGATTTTTTACCCAGTAAACCGCTGCGCCAAGCAGGCCCAGAGTGATGACTACTTTTAAGAGATATGCACCTATACTGGGCAGCTCGGTCTGAGCCGCTGTCTTAACTGTTTCCTCACCAAGGGCGGGTGGCAAAGGTTGATCCTGGAAAGAGGTCGGGGCCGCACCAGCCAGTTGTCCCGGCAAGATTAGCAAGGCTGCAAAAATAATGCTAAATAGTTGTTTTTTCACCCCGAAACCCCCTTTGTTTTTTCTTTAAAGTAATGCTTTTTTTACAGCCTCAATTACCCGTTCAGGCTGGAAAGGTTTAACAACAAAATCCCGGGCTCCGGCCTGAATGGCATCAATTACCATCGGTTGTTGCCCCATGGCACTGCAAATAATAATTCTCGCTTTTGGATCGATTTTCCTGATCTCTTTCAAAGCTGTTAATCCATCCATATCCGGCATGGTTATATCCATGGTTACCAGATCTGGTTTCAATAGTTGATAAAGTTCTACTGCTTTGCGGCCATTTTCCGCTTCAGCCACTACATTATAGCCCGCCTTGGTCAAAATGTCCTTAATCATCATCCGCATAAAGGCAGCATCATCCACTACCAGAATTTTGGCGCTCATCATCTTCCCCCCAGCTTAATATTACGTTAACTTGCCAAATCGTTCCATCGGGCTGACAATATCTGTGATCCTGACGCCAAAGTTTTCATCAATAACTACTACCTCACCTTTGGCCACCAGTTTTCCATTAACCAGTACATCCACAGGCTCACCAGCTAGCTTATCCAGTTCCACCACTGACCCCGGTCCTAATGTTAAAATTTCTTTAATGGTTTTCCGTGATTTACCCAGTTCCACTGTTATCTGCAGGGGAACATCCATGATTAAATCCAGGTTTTGCGGCATTTCCGCTTTGGCTCCGCCTTTATCCAGGGGAGCAAATTCAACGGGTTGCACTGTGACTTTTTTCGTTTCACCTGCCATTGACTGAACCCCTCCATTTCCCCCTCTGCTTACCTGGTCCTGTATGGGTTGCTGGATAACCGGCGCCAGCTCTGGTTCCGGTATATAGGCAGGTGTTTCTGGAACAGATAGCATCTCCCCTTTGTTGATATCACTCAGCATTTGTTCTACCAGCTTCCTTCCCAAATCGAGGGGAATCAGCTGAAGTAGATGGCTGTTAACCAAATTTCCAATTTGCATGGAGAATGTTATTAAAATCACAGGCGCTTGTTCGTCCTGGCCAGTTACCAGTTTTTCACTGGCCAGATTGATGGTACGGGTTCGCGGTGGACCAATCTCAACCCGTCCGGCCAGAATCTGGGACATGGCTGTTGCTGCTGAACCCATCATCTGGTTCATCGCTTCGGCGACCGTAGATAGGTAAAATTCATCCAGCTCCTGAGGGGGATTAGAACCATCATTACCCATCATAAGATCAGCTATGATCAAGGCATCCTGATTCTGAATAACAAAAAGATTAGTTCCATGCAGTCCTGAAGTATAGTCTACTTCTACCAGAACGAAGGGCATAGGATAGCGGTTTTCTAGCATTTGATAGGTAATTATTTCAACCTGTGGAGCTGTAATCTCGACCCTGGTATTGAGCAATGTAGAAAGTGCTGTGGCAGCCGCTCCCATCGCCATATTTCCCAGCTCACCCAGAGTGTCTTTTTCTATATCACTTAGTAAATAATCCAGGTTATCATGTCCGGCGGTCGCCTCTTGCTGAGAACTATCGTCCTGAAGAGTAGCAGAACGGAGGAGAGCATCGATTTCTTCCTGTGATAATACGCCGTTATTCATAGGCTATCTTCTCCTTCTTCAATAACTCGCACTATTCGAACCCCCAAACGGCTTCCTATAGTTCCAGGCAATCCTAAAAATTTAGGCGTCTGCCCTATATATAAACGTACTAGTTCATCGCTTTTTGTATCAAGCTTAATAATATCCCCAACTTCCACTTCAAGTAGTTCTTTTATCGAAATCGTCCCTTCTCCCAATCGCACAGAAATATTAACATTGATTTTTTGCAGTTTGTTTTTCAATTTCTGTAAATATTCGACATCTGTTTCTTTCCTGCTTGTACCATACCAAATATGCGCATTTAATCTTCCTATGATTGGTTCTAATGTTAAATAGGGAATACATATCGAAAGCATACCCGTTTGTTGCCCAATTCTTGCCTCAATCCCAATCAGTACAACCATTTCACTTGGTGAAACTATCTGAACAAACTGTGGATTACTTTCCTGACTCTCTAAAGTGAAGTCAATTTTAAAGACATTACTCCATGCTTCTGAATAATAGCCAAGTAACGATGTTATTAATTTTTGTAAAACAACTTGTTCGATATCTGTTAAATTACGAGCTTTTTCTACGCTTTCTCCAGGGCCACCCAATAACCTATCCAGCATTACAAAACCGATAGCAGGATTTATATCGAGTAAAACGTTACCGTTTAACGGTTTGGAGGAAAGGACACTAACTATAGAAGGATTTTGTAATGAGTTTATTACTTCTTCATAAGTAATTTGTTCAACTGACACAACTGTTAGCTGGGTCGCTATACGTAAATACGCTGACAAATAAGTTCCAGCTAATCTGCAAAAATTCTCATGAATTGCCTGGATTGTATGCAATTGTTCCTTTGAGAATTTTGAAGGGCGACGGAAATCATAAACTTTTACAGTTGTTTTTTTATTCGATCCATGTAATAAACTGTCCTGTTCATTATGAAAAATACTTGCTAAAGGCTCTTTACTATCTTTTTTTTCTTCTTGTGTTAATGCAGCTAGCAAAGCATCAATTTCTGCTTGTGAAAGTATTTCACTCACATTACCAGCTCCCAAGCTTTATTTTTGTACAACAAAATCCGAGAAATATACATTTTTCACCATACCTGGGAGAGTTTTTTCATTGAGCGTCTTGGTAATTTCCTTGGCTAAATTAACCATGGAATCTGACTGGGTAACATCTTCCAGTGTTTTACTTCTTAATATATTAATAATATCATTGCGAATAATCGCTTCCCTAGCTTTAGCTGTTGCCTCATTTTTTGCATTAGTTAATTCTATAGTAACTTTGGTTTTTAAATAGGGTGAAGCCTCGGGATCATTTAAATTAACTATAAATTCTCCAGCTTCAATAATCGGTCCTATTTCTGATGATTTGCTTTCAGTAGCTGCTGGTTGCTTGGTCAAACTCGGCAATAGACTTTTAATTAAAAAATAATTGGTTCCTACTACCGCTACAACGATAATGATTATTGCTATCCCAATGGTAAAATAGATTTTGTTGCTTTTGGTTTCCTTGTTGGTCTCTGAAGCCAACCTTTACACCCCCATTTATCATTTTGGTTCTTTCTCTGATTCAGAAGAATGCAGAATTACTATATCAACCCTTCTATTTCTGCTGCGATTTTCTTCTGATGTATTAGGTACTATCGGCTTGTATTCACCATATCCTGCAGCAGATAATTTTTGGGGGGACAATCCATGTTTTTCAATTAAATAAATCAATACCGTAGTAGCACGATCCGTTGATAATTGCCAGTTACTTGGATATTTACTATTTTTAATAGGTACGTTATCAGTATGTCCCTCAATTCTGATCGGATTATTTAGTTGTTTAAGTAACCCGGCCATCTGATCCAGAACCTTTATCGCCATCGGTGTTAAATTGGCTTTACCTGTGTCAAACATAACAGAATCTGCCAGGCTTATAACCAGGCCCCGCTCCTCGATATTCATTATCACTCTATTTTTAAACCCTAATTTAGCAGCATATTTCTCTATTTGTTCTTTTATTTTTTGAAACTCCTCATTTTCTTTTTTTCTGATTTCCATTTCCTGTTTTTTCTTTTTTAACAATTCCAAATCGCTACTACTTTGTTCTTCTGGTGCTGGTACTTTAACTGTCGAAGCTCCCCCTTGATCAAGAACAACGCTGCTACCGCCACTTGAACTATTAAATGCAATCGCTAAAGAATGCGCCAATGCTTGATATTTTTTGGCATCAGTCTGCGACATGGAATACATAATAACAAAAAAAGCTAGTAATAAGGTAATCAAATCGGCATATGTTAGCAACCAGCGAAGCTCGCCGCTGCCGCCATGCCCCCCTCCACCGCCCGAACTGTCAGATTTTTGTTTGCGTGCCATATATTATTTCTCCCCTCCTTCAACAGGGAGCTGAGACCTAATTTTGGGAGATAAAAATGCCATTAGCTTTTCTTTTACAATCCTGGGGTTTTCACCTGCCTGAATGGAAAGTATTCCCTCTATCATTATTTCTCTGATAAGTTGTTCAGTGCTACTTTTACCTTTTAGTTTGTTTGCCAGCGGCAAAAAGATAACGTTTGCGGAAGACACTCCATAAAATGTCGCTATAAAAGCGGTGGCAATAGCCGGCCCCAGCCCGGCTACATCCGATAAGTTACCCAAAACGTGAACCAGCCCCATAACAGTCCCAATAATCCCCATTGTCGGTGCAAAACCACCGGCAGTTTCAAAGATACTTGCGCTGCGATGATGTCTTTGTTCTAAAAAGGCCAATTCTGTTTCCAAAATATTTCTAACAAGTTCCGGGTCTGTACCGTCAACGATTAATTGTATTCCTTTACGTAAAAAATCATCGTCCATGCTACTTGTCTCATTTTCTAAAGCAAGTAAACCTTCTCTTCTGGCTCTTTCAGCAAAACTGACCAGGTTTTCAATAACACTGATCGGGTCAGTTTTTTGAGTAGTAAAAGCTATTTTTAATACCTTTCCGATTTCTTTTATATCTTCAAGGGAATAACAGATCAGGGTAGCCCCTATGGTGCCGCCAAAGACCAGTAAAGCCGCTGATTCGTTGATTAATGAATGTAGTTCCCCACCTTCTAAAATAACACTGATCAACAGCGAAGCAATCGCTAAAACCAGACCAATGATTGTCGCTAAGTCCACTATTTACACCTCACTTCTCTACCGGGAACATACCAATCTGGCGTTTATAGTGAATTACTTTTCCAATAATTTCATCTACACTTTCCTGCACAACAACTTTTTTGCCACTAACAAGGGATATCACCGTATCTGGGGTTTGTTCTATAAACTCTATTTGCTCGCAATTGACAACAAACTCTTTTCCATTTAAACGCGTGACCTTTATCATTTATGTCACCTTCTAATTAATCCAAGCAGCCGAGAGCGGCTGCTTGGATTATCAATTTAAACTACCTCTTTAGATTAACCAGTTCCTGTAACATTTCATCAGAAGTAGTTATAATCCGTGAATTGGCCTGGAACCCCCTCTGGGTCACAATCATATCAGTGAATTCCTGGCTCAAATCCACATTGGACATTTCCAGCGCCCCGGGGGTAATAGAACCCCGTCCACCTGTGCCAGCCGGGCCAATCTGGGCCAAACCGGAGTTGTTGGAACGTTTGAAAAGGTTTTCGCCCATTTTCATCAACCCGCCCGGATTATTGAAATTAGCAATAGCAATTACTGCCAGATCTTTGGTAAAACCGTTAGAGAATATACCGGTAACTGTCCCATTCTTGTCGATGGTAAAGCTCTGCAAAGTACCCGCCGGGTTCCCGTTCTGGTTAACAGCACTGGCTGTAAAAGGCGAAGTGTACTGAGTAAGGGACTTGAAATCAGGAATAATATTTACTGTCTTGGCCCCGGAAGGGGAAAAACTATAAGCTCTGGTCAAATTTATATTTTTCGGATCGATAATCAAGTTTGCCAGTCGGGTTTCATCAGCTTTTAACTGACCGCTCTGATCGAAAATAATATAGCCATATCTGGGATTAAGTTTATCGATTCCCAGGCTAGTTTGTACCTTTAACAAATCATCAACATATTCAGGACTATATGTTGTCGTGTACCATCTAGCGGTATCTACAGTACTACCGCCATATTCGATAGTTATCGTGTCTCCATCCTTAACCTTGATACTTCTGGTTGCGGCATTAGATGCGCCATTGGTAAAATTAAAATCACTTTGGAAAATACCTGTATCAGGACCTGTTTCTGTTAAAGTTATTGTAAAACCAGTAGGGTCACTATCCGAATAAATTTTTATTGTTATAGTTTCAGCTACTGAAGGATCAGTATTGGCAGCGGGATCTGTTACGGTAAGCGGATAAGGAACACCTAAATTATCAATATAATAATTATTGCCAAATACGGTGCCCGCTCCAGTATACGGTGCAGTTACATTCAAACTATAGTCTCCGGAAAATTTGGGGTTGCCAGCAGCTACCTGTTTATTTGCCTCCACTGCCGCATAAGCTGCTTCTAAAATAAATAGCTTTTGGGCTACATCCAATGAATCAAAATTAGCCGCGCCCCCCGTGAGATACGATACCTGGTCACGAATGGAAAAGGCTGGATTACCAGTATCCTGAACCAGATCAGAGAATTTTAAGTCCTTAGTAATCGGCTTGCCATCTATGGTAACATTAGGGTTTGCCAGAAAAGCTGCTCTCTGGGCCAGGTTTAATACCTGATATTGCGTTTCCAGCTTCGTGGTTGGTGTAGGAATAGGATCTCCAGGGCCTCCAGGTAATAACGAATCATAGGTGTCAAATTGACCGATAAAAGTTTGAATTATCGCATCGTTATTACCTAAGCTAACTGTATAACCCCAGGTGGTATTTCCATCAGCATCAACAGATAATTTTTCGAAGTTTGTCACTATAGTATGGGCATTGCCAACAGAATCATAAACCTCTACCTGTGTCTGATGAACAGTCCCAAGTTTGGCACTGGCATCCAGATTGTTGGCATAGGTCACTGCTTCGGTTGCCTGAGGTTTCATGGACTGACCGATGGGAATAGTGATATTAGTTAAGCTGGTATTAGTGACTATCTTGCCATAGGCATCAACTGTGGTCCAACCCATTACCTTCATCCCGTTGGAGGCAAAAATCAGATTGCCATCCTGGTCCAGGTCAAAAATCCCGGTTCTGGTATAGAGCTGATCCGCACCATCAGAAAGGATAAAGAAACCATCCCCCTGCAGGGCCAGGTCAGTGGTCTTGCCAGTAGACTGCAGGTTACCCTGGGTCTGAACATAATCGATGCTGGCCACCTGGACACCCAGACCTACCTGTTGAGCATTGACGCCACCGCGCCCCCCTTGAGGAGCAGAGGCACCTCGAATGGTTTGTACCAGCATTTCCTGAAAATTAACCCGTCCTCTTTTAAACCCAACCGTATTTATATTAGCAATATTATTACCGATCACATCCATTTTGGTTTGATGATTTCTCAAACCCGACACACCAGAGAATAATGAACGCATCATACGCAATCAAACCTCCTCTTTTTGTACCGCTTCAGTCAGTCCACGGCACCTGGGCCTCCTCACTGAGGTCCAGCCCGTTAATCCATAATTACAGCACAATCTATATTGGTAAAGACATTTTCCTTCATTGCTTCTTTGGTTACCGCTGTAATTACAGTCCTGTTTTTGATACTTACCACATAAGCCGTATTATCCAGCCAGATTAGCGCTTCCTTTGCTCCTTTTGCAGCAGCTTTGGCGACAGCATCTTCCAGTTTTTGCTGAGCCCTTTCACTGATGGTGCTGTTTCTGAGGCCCAATCGTTCTAAGGCATGGCCGGAAAACTTCAACTTTTGCTTGTTTACCGCTTGTTGCAGGATCCCCGCAAAATTAACGTTTTTGCTGATGCCATGCCCAGGCTGATTGACAGCAGGTTTTATACTCTGACCGGTAATTCCGCGTAACATCTCACTCATAGCTCTCTATCCCTCCCGGTCACAGGCTAACTTCCAAAATCTGTTCAATGCTTACAACTTGATCATTAACTGTCAGTTTTACCTGTCCATCTACCTTCTGAGCTGCAGTTACCAGCCCGGAAATAACTCTTTCCTGCCCTTTTTCATCAGTCAATTTGGCTTTAACCGTCTTGCCGAGCAGTTCAGTTCCTCGTAACAAGTTAACATTTAAGTTCAGGTTCTGCATTTGTTCCAGGCTGCTGAACTGGGCCAGTTGGGCAATAAAATCCTTATCTTCCATAGGGCGCAGCGGATCCTGATAGCGCAATTGAGTGGTCAGCAACTGTAGAAACGCATCTTTGCCCAGGTCTTTATTATTTGCTTTTGGTGCTACCCCACCCTGATTGGTAGTTTGCTGAACCTTACTGATAGTCATCTTTCTCACCTCCTTAAGCTCGATAATTAATCTGACTCAGTTTGATTTCAGCAGCAGTTTCGCTGTGCTCCAGCTCTTCCTGCAACCATGTACGAAGGGAACGTTTTGTGAACTGCTTGAACATACCCGAATTTCTCTCTCGCTGTTCCTGCTGAAACTGCTGAAATATCCCGTTCTGCAGGTCTGAAACAGTAAGTTGTCCCAGTTTCAGCCCCTGGTCAGCCAGGCTTTGTTTGAGATTAGCAAGATCTGCCTCAATAGTTTGACGCACGAAACTATCCAGAACCTTGATTTCCCCTTGCAAAACTCCGTTTTCCACTTTGAGGACAATTTCCAGCTTCCCTAGATGTTCAGGTTTTAATTGAATTTCAATGGTCGTTTTTTGCTGTTCCCGAACCACCTGGCTCTTCTGAACGATTTGTTCAATAATCTGTCTGGTCACTTGCTGTTTATCTGCCGGTGCTTGAACTGGCTCACTATCCCTGTGGAATTCCGGTAGAGAAAAATGCCTGGTTTGAGCAACTGGTTGATCTGAAGTTTCCCAATTCTCACTTGCCATTTCCTCGCCAGGTTCCCCTGGCTGAACTGAGGGCCCATTTTCCTTCACCTGGATAAGCACTTTCTCTTTCAAACCTTCTTCTCCAGAATTTGCAACCAGCGTAGCCTTTAACATTTCCAGCTTTTCCTGTTGCGGAACCTGATGCTGTTCTTTTGCGATTTGCGGTAGATTTAAAACTTCATTAACCCGTACCATCCTGGGTTGTACCATTATGGGTTCCCGGGATCGCATTTCAGGTAGCTTAAATTGAAGCGATAAACCGGAATCTGCTTTCGATACGACTAATGCAGATTCTTGCTTCTGTGCTACCTGGCCAGTTAAAGCCTTAATTAGTTTCATAGATTGCATATCAGCTGGCTGCTCAAATTGTAGTGATAAACCGGAATCTTTTATTTGAGGTTTAAGGTCTGGCATATCTGCCTTGGGCATAACTGCTGGAGATTCTTGTTTTAGCACTATCAGATCAGCTAAAGGCTTAACTGGAAACTCATGAAACAATGATGTTTGTCCAGTTGAGGGCTCCTTGTCTTCGACAGGTATTGCTGTGTCTGCTAAAATCTGCCCTTGTCCTGGCAGTCTTACCCCTAAAACAGCAGGGGAGACAGTAGGCGGTTGCCTTACTGCATCTACTAATATTGGTCCCTGGCCCGGTTCTTGAACTTGAACCTGATCCAGTAGCTGCCCCTCTTGTTCAGTAATCATCTGGGATCGGGGCGCTAATGATGGTATGGAGAGCAGGTTAAAAAGTTCAAGAGGCAAATCCTTAGCCCTGTTAATGCCTTCACCTTCCTCTTTCTGTTTGACTGGCTCAGCCTGTTCCTGTTTGCTTTCCTGCACAGGAGCCAAAACAGAAAGCAGCAATGAGGTAAAATCCCCTGCTTTCCCATTTGCATTGCCTGCAGTCTCAATTTTCTTGAGTTCAGGAAACCCCAGCAGCAAGGCGGCTAAATTGACATTTTCCACTCGCTCACCTCCTCTCATTCAGCATTTTGGTATAACCAGCCGCCTGGTCAGGCGACATAGCCGCCAAAATTTTTGCCACCACATCGGCTTCCATAGCCGCCAGGATGTTGACAGTGAGGTTATTATCCAGCTTAACCAGTACCGCCGCTGCTTGCTGCGGTTTCATCTCAGTATAGTACGCAGCCAGCTGTTGGGCTTTTTTGTCATTATTCTCAAGCCGGCTTTGAACCAGTTCCTGTTGCATTTGTTCCATTTCAGCCTTTTGTTTATTGATTTGATCAGTTAAAAGGTTAGCTTGCTTTTCTGTTTCCGTCAATTTTTTCCTGAGCTGTTCATTCTCTTGTTTGAGTTTCTGGATTTCTTCTTCCAATAAGGCTTGCTGATTTTTAACAGTTTTAGTTGTAGCAGTTTTTTCAGTTTTCCGCCAGCTCCAAATCTGGTAATGGTCCAGGGCCCAGGCCGCTCCTGCAACAACCCCTGCTAACAGCAGGACAAATAAAATCCATTTTACTACCCTCATTCCTTTGCCCCCTTTAGCTATGTTCCTGGTACCAGTACCGGACGAGGGCCAATTCATCTAAAATAATCTGCTCTTCTTTTAATTGTTTTTGCCGATGTTCCTCCCATGCTTTGGCCCGGAGGTTTTCTAGCATTTTGCGATAGCGCATTTTCTCCTGCAGCATTGCCATTTCATCCTGATATGCTTTTTCAGCTTCTGCAACCTGAGTTTGTTGTCTTGAGATCTGTCTAGCCAATTTATCCAGATAAAACTGCATCTCAATAAGCTCCTGAACTGAGCAGCCCTTTAACATGTTTTCCTGTTGAGAATAAAGGGCAGTTTGCTTATCCTCCATGAGGGATTCCAGCGTTTCCTGTTCTTTTCTCAGCTGCCGCTCTGCCACCCTGGTTTTGTTTAACTGCTGTTCTTCCAGTTTCACAGCCAGATCTAACAGGGCTTGTAAACGAAACTTAAACTTCCTCATGGCCTACTTCCTCGCTCTGTCAGTTGCAGCAAGCGCTGCCAGGTCTCAGTAAAATCCCAGTTTTCCTCGGTATCCTGTTGCAAAAATCCTTTAATCTCCTCTAGATTGGCGATGACATAATCCAGTACCGGGTTGGTTCCATTTACATAGGCACCAATTTCAATTAAATCTCTGGCCTCCTGATAAGTGGCCAGAAAACTGCGGAATCTGGCCGCCGCCAGTCTTTGTTCTTTGCCGACTATTTCTGTCATTACCCGGCTGACACTATTGAGTACATCAATGGCAGGATAATGATTCTGCGCTGCCAGCTGACGCGATAAAACTATATGGCCATCTAGAATACCTCTTACCGCATCAGCAATAGGCTCATTATGGTCATCCCCATCAACGAGAACGGTGTAAAGACCGGTAATAGAACCCTTTTCACCGGTACCTGCTCTTTCCAGCAATTTAGGTAAGAGAGCAAAAACCGATGGTGTGTATCCTCTGGTTGCCGGCGGTTCCCCTACTGCCAATCCGATTTCCCGTTGTGCCATGGCAAAGCGGGTAATAGAGTCCATCATCAGCATTACATCATAACCCTGATCTCGAAAATATTCGGCTATAGCAGTAGCCACCATGGGAGCCTTCAGGCGAACCATAGCCGGTTGGTCAGAAGTGGCCACCACCACCACCGACCGTTTTAACCCTTCCTCCCCCAGGTCCCGTTCAATGAACTCCCTTACTTCCCTTCCCCGTTCCCCTACCAGAGCGATAACATTAATATCAGCCTTGGTGTTGCGGGCGATCATGCCCAGCAAGGTGGATTTACCCACCCCGCTACCAGCAAAGATACCGATCCGCTGCCCCTTTCCCAGAGTCAAAAGACCATCTATGGCTTTCACTCCAACAGCGATGGGTTCAGAAATGCGCCTCCTGGTCAAGGGGTTGGGGGGTGTATTATGAACAGGATAAACCATACTGCCTTTTATTTCCCCTTTGCCATCGATAGGCTGGCCCAAACCGTCCAGGATGCGGCCCTGCAACTCTGGTCCAACGGGAATTTCCAGATTGCGCCCCAGAGCCAGCACCTCGCATCCCGGTCCTATCCCGCTGGTATCAGCCAGGGGCATCAGTAATACTTTCTTTTCCTTAAACCCCACCGCTTCGGCAAGAATCCTCGGACCGCCATTTCTACTGCTAATAGCACATATCTCCCCCAGCTGCACCCCGGGCCCATTGGCTTCAATAGTAAGGCCAATTATCTGAGTAACCCTACCCTTAACCCGGATCAATTCGGTGTTTTCAATTGACTCCAGATAGCGCCATTTCTTCGCTGTCCAGCTCATCTTCCATCACACCTTTTAAGCTTTCAGCCAGCAGTTGCATTTGCTCTTCCAGAATCGCTTCCACTCGGCCATACTGAGTTTCCAGAATCACACTACCAGGCGACAAACTGGAATCCGGTTGAATCCTTAGCTTGCGAAGGGTAGGATGATTGGCGATTATCTCATCCAGCCAGCCACTGACTTGCTCTACAGCCTGAGGGGCCACATACAAAATTCCTTGCTCACTGTCCAGCACTTTTTCCACTACTGCTTCAACCTGCCCGCGGAGATAGTCTGGATTAATTTCCGGCAGCGCTTTCAAAATGCGGGCAGAAATGGCTAGTACTAGTTCTACCATCAATTCTTCAGCTTCCTTGAGAGCCCGTCTTTTGTTTTCCGTAGCCGCCCTAATAATAGCTGTTAAAGCAGAAATTTTTTCTTCCCATTGCGCTAATGCCTGTTTTTGTCCTTCCTGCAGTCCCTGTTGAAAAGCCTGGGTGCGCAGGTTTTCCCCTTCTTGACGGGCATTGGCCAGAATGGCTTCCGCTTCATCATGGGCTTCAGCGATTATTACCTGAGCCTGTTCTTTAGCCTGGTTGATTAAATCCGCCACCATTTCTTCTGTTTCTTTTAAGATGCTTTCCCGGACCTTTTCCAGCTCTTCCGCATCTGGTTTAAATATTTCAGGTCCAGTTTCTTCCCCGGTTTCATTCAGCTGCAAAATTCTGAGCCGATGAACCGGCAAAGGAGCCAGATTAGCCACATGAGCAGATTTGATGACTTTAGACAATGATCTCATCTCCTCCCCCACGTGCTATGATGATTTCGCCAGCTTCTTCTAGCTTGCGGATAATGTTAACAATTCGCTGCTGCGCATCCTCGACATCCCGCAGACGGACCGGGCCCATAAACTCGATGTCCTCTTTGAGCATCTCCGCTGCCCGCTTGGACATATTGCGACGAATTTTGTTACCAACTTCTTCGCTGGCACCTTTCAGGGCAAGAGCCAGATCCTTGCTGTCAACCTCCCGCAGAACTTGCTGGATTGCCCGGTCATCCAGTAACACAATATCCTCGAAGACAAACATGCGCATTTTGATTTCTTCTGCCAGTTCTGGATTCTGAATTTCCAGGCTTTCCATAATCACCTTTTCGGTAGAACGATCCACGCGGTTCAATATATCTACAATGCTCTGTAATCCGCCGGCAGTAGTGTAGTCCTGGGCAAAAACAGATGACATCTTGCGCTCCAGAACCTTTTCAATTTCCTTGATAACCTCCGGTGACGTACGATCCATCAACGCTATCCGTCTCGCCACATCCACCTGAATTTCCGGCGGCATAGCCGACAGGAGCTGAGCTGACTGATCCGGATTTAAGTAAGCCATCACCAGCGCAATAGTTTGAGGATGCTCACCCTGAATGAAGTTCAATAACTGGGATGGATCAGATTTGCGAATAAAGTCAAATGGTCTAACCTGAAGGTTTAAGGTCAGTTTTTGGATAATGTCAATGGCTTTTTGAGTGCCCAGGGCTCGCTCCAGGATTTCCCGGGCATAGTCGATACCACCCTGGTTAATATACTCTTTGGCTATACAAAGCTGATGAAATTCACGCAACACCTGTTCCGTATATTCCCGGCTGACCTTGCGCAAATTGGCAATTTCAAAGGTCAGTTTCTCCACTTCATCTTCCTTCATTTTTTTCAGCACCTGAGCTGAGAGCTCAGGCCCAAGGGCTATTAGCAATATTGCTGCTTTCTGCTTTCCTGTTAGACCTTTGGCCAACTACATCACCTCTATTCCTCGGCTAACCAGGTGCGTAACAACCCGGCCACATTTTCCGGTTCTTTTTTGGCCAGTTGCTCAATTTCTTCCTGAATTTTTTCCAGTTCAGATTTTTCTTCGGTCTTTTCAATGCTGACGCCGGCCAGAAGCTGTTCCACCGAAACCGGCTCAGGCTGTATTCCGCCTTTAGGAGTTAACACCTTCTTAAGCATGAAAGCAAGCCAGATTAGAACTATCGCAATCCCCGCCCAGATTGCTATCTGTTTGTAAAGTTCCATTTTTTCAGCTTTTGTCAGCTCAGCTGCCAGAGCCTGTTGATCAGATGTATCGAAAGGAATGGCGGTGACTTTAATCATATCACCACGAGCAGTATCAACACCCAGGGCACTGGCAACAACTTCCTGCACCGCTCCTACTTGATCCTCTTTTACCCTTTGCCCATCCACCATCACTGCTACTGACAGGCGCTTAATTGAGCCAGGCGCTACGACACGATGTTCTTGAGTACGGTCAATCTCATAGTTGCGGATTTTATTGCTCTTATTGCTTTCACTGCTGTTATTCTGCTGAGTTATTTGCTGATAACCGGGGATATTTGTGGTCGTTCCAGGAACTCCCTGCGGAATAGTACTGCTGCCCTTCTGGTTTTCTTCCTGAATCTGCTCTGACCGCGTTACTTTATCTCCCCAGTCCTCTTTGTTGATTTCAACCCGGTCAAAGTCCAGTTCAGCAGTCACTCTAACCACTGCCTTACCCTGTCCAAAAACCCGGTCCAGCATAGACTGGGCTGATTTTTCCATATCCTTTTCCAGCTGCTGTTTTAATTCCAGCTGGGATGCTGTTAGCTTCGAACTATTTTTCTCTTCACTGCCCAGATTAATATCATCACTTAAACTCTGCATATTGGAATCAACAATTGTTACATTTTCCGGCTTTAAACCTTTAACACTATTGGCTACCAGACGGATCAGGCCCACTACCTGCTCTTCTTTTAATTTCTGGTAGGGTTTCAGTTTCAGCATTACTGCCGCTCTAGCTTCCTGTTCGTTCTCCAGGGCAAACAAACTGTTCTGCGGCAATACAATATGAACCCGCGCCTGCTCAACCTCATTCATTCGCATGATAGTGCGGGTCAGTTCTCCTTCCAATGCCCGCTGGTATTTGGCCTGACGATCGGTATCTGTCTCCCCGAATTTAGGCTGGTCGAATAATTCAAAACCCACCACGCCACCAGTAGGTACACCATCACTGGCCAGTTTTAAGCGAATAGAAGCTTGCTGGTCAGCGGGTACCAGGATGGTCTTGCCATCCGCTGAAACCTGATATGGCACTTTCATCTCATCCAGTTTGGCTGTGATGGCACCAGCGTCGGCTGCTTCCAGGTTAGTAAAAAGGGGCTGATAATCAGGCTGCCGGTAAAAATACAAAATCGCCCCAATGGCTACAACAACAGTCACTGCCGCCGCCAGGGCCAGTATTTTCTGGGTTTGGTTGGCCTGTTGCCAGAATTGCATCAGTTTTTCCCTGACTTTGGCATATAACTCTTTCATATCCACCTTCCTCACTAACCTTTAACTTTTATACCTGCATGCGCATGATTTCCTGATAAGCCTCAATTACCTTATTGCGTATTTGTACCGTTAATTGCAAAGCCAGATTAGCTTTTTCCCCGATAATCATTACGGTGTGCAAATCAGGGGCCTGACCGGTCAAGAGTTGCATCCTGGCGGCATCGCTCTGTTTTTGCAACTCATCCACTTTGGCCAAATTGGCAGCCAGTATTTCACTAAAACTGGGACCCTCACTGTTAGTAACAGTTTTTGTTTTATCCAACCCCAGGGGTTGAGCCAATCCGCTGCTTTGGATTGCTTCGATTTTCATTCTTTCACCCCTTTTCCGCTAATTAACGGCCAATATCCAGAGCCTTGACCGCCATGGACTTAGCAGCATTCAAGGCGGTAACATTGGCTTCATAAGCTCTCGTAGCTGAAATCATGTCTACCATTTCCGTCACTACATTCACATTCGGCATTGTCACATACCCCTGGTTATCGGCATCCGGATGCTGGGGGTTGTAAACTCTGGGTAAAGGACTCTGGTCTTCTGCAACCTGAACTACCCTAACTCCCTTTCCCGCAGGAACAGGTTTTTGCTGCCCCAGAGCATTCTGTAAAGCCTGGGCAAAGGTAAGCTCATCGGCCCGCTCTGCAAAAACTACCATTTGCCGCCGATAAGGGCCTCCGTTCTGCGTTCTGGTAGTATTAACATTAGCCAGATTGTTGGAAATAACATCTAGCCGCAACCTCTGGGCCGTCAATCCTGAAGCACTGATTTCCAGACTGTCAAACCAGCTCATTAATTAGCGCCTCCCTTCGGAGATCACATATTTCAGCTTGGCAATTTCCGCTCCAATTTGTCTGGATAAAGCTTCATAATAAATGGTGTTTTTCGCCAGTTCAGCCATTTCCAAATCAATATCTACATTGTTACCATCATTTCGGAGAGAAGTATCCTCCTGCCGGACAAGCTGAGGTTGAACAGCCACAATTGGGACAGAACCAATGGGCAAATGTTTAGCATCCGTTCTGACACCTGCAAGGGTAGTCTTTTCTCCCTGTCCTAACGCTGCAGCCAGAACCTCTTCAAAAACCACATCACTGCGTTTAAAACCAGGTGTGCTCACATTAGCAATGTTATTGCTTAAAACCTGATGCCGCAGGCTGGCTGCATCCAGACCCCGTTCTAAAAAATTGATTGTCGAAAGATTGAGAATGCGCTCGATCATCTCGCTATCCCTCCAAAAAATAAACCCGGCAGAGGCCAGGGCAAGAGAACCCTTTGGTAACCCGGCTGCCATACTCATCTGAGCTACAGGCCCGTGGCTTTGCGTCTTGGCCTTTCGACCAAGTTGCCCTGAGCAAAGGACAGGACTTTAGTCCCATATTATTGCTTTTTGTTTAACCATTTTCGTTTTTCTTCGTTTTTTGTCATCTTATGACGCATTATATATTCGCCGCAGCTGGCGAAATTCCTTTCTCTTATCAATAAAATATCAAGCTTTACCCCAAAAAATATAGTATTTGTTGCTGGAAAGACAAGAAAAAAAACCACCAATAAGGTGGTTTTTCATCATTTTCTAAAAATTAGTGTTTTAGCTTTTTTAGTTCTTCCAGCAGCCGATCATTTAATACCCGGATATAAGTGCCTTTCATTCCCAGGGATTTGGACTCAATCACACCTGCGCTTTCAAATTTTCGCAGAGCGTTTACAATTACCGAACGCGTAATTCCTACCCGGTCAGCAATTTTGCTGGCCACCAGCAATCCTTCTTCCCCGCCCAGTTCCTCAAAAATATGCTCAACTGCCTCCAGTTCCGAGAAGGACAGGGTAGCCAGAGCGATTTGAACAGCCGCTTTTTTCCTTGCTTCTTCTTCTACTCGCTCTGCTTTAGATCTGAGGATTTCCATTCCAATAACAGTCGCACCATATTCGGCCAGGATTAAATCGGCATTACTGAATTCAGTATTAAATTTAGCCAGGACCAGAGTGCCCAGGCGGTCACCGCCACCCAGTATGGGAACTACCGTTGTACGCTTCCCACTGAATATACAGGTATGCCCGCCTTCAAAAACACAGGTGTTGGCCCGCTGGTGAAAATCAGTACAAGTATCAGAAACTTTAAGCAGAGCCTCATTGTATGCCTCAGGAAACCGCTCTGCCTGTTCCACGATCTGAACCATGGTGTCACATTCGAATTTTTTCATAAACGCATGGCCCAGTACTTTTCCCCTTCTTCCCACAATGTAAACATTAGCATCTACACAATCACACAAAACTTTGGCCATTTCTTCAAAATCTACAGGGTTGCCCGCTGCCTTCTGTAAAAGTCGGTTGATCTTCCTCGTCTTCTCTAAA
>NZ_FUXM01000011.1 GCF_900167165.1 Carboxydocella sporoproducens DSM 16521
CTGTTCGTCGGGCCGGAGGTTTGCCGCCGACTTCCTTCAGATTCCACCTCACGGTGGACACCCTTGTCTTAAGCTACGGCTACTGCTACCTTCGCCGTTCGGGACTTTCACCCTATAGACAACGCCCATGCCGGGCGCACGAAAAAAGGAGTCTGCCATCAGACTCCTTTTATTATTAAGTCTTTAATTACATAACACAAAGCAGCCAGATCCTCAATATGCATCTGTGCTCCGGCAGACCGGTCAAAGAGAATCTGACAGGCTGGCGCAATCTCTTCATCACCTTCCCAGAACAGAACCCGCACCGGTACCCGCGGGGCAAACCAGCCCTCCAGGGTCAAATCGGCCCGGCCAGGGATAACGGCAAAGCCGGTACAATTCCCGGCCTCACGCCAAATTGTCCAGTTCACCTGTAAAAAGGCAGCCAGCTTATCCAGCACATCGCGTTTCAAAGCAGGGAAAAAAACATTCCCTTGAGGAAGATCCCGGTAGGACGCCCATTCTCCGCTTAAGGGCAAGGGCCGGGCAGAAGAAAGATAGTTAAGCAGAATCAATGACCACCACAGGGGGGGAGTCCCGGTGTCATCTGCAAAAACCATTTCCCCGCCCGGATAGGATACACGAAAACCGACCCCGAAACTGACCAGCTCAAAATAACCCTGATCCGTATTATACCGGTAACCGCTATTGGCCGCAATCGTATCTGGAGCTAACGCCTTTAATTTGGCCCGACTCCGGGCAAAAGCCGGACTATAGGCTCCTTCTCTGGACTTCATCCCCCTTACCCCCTACCTTTCGTTTAACCTATTTCCGCTACCCGCTCCAGTGCTGTAATCCTGTCGCTGCTAAAGATAATTACAGCAAAAATCAAAAGCGCCCCACTCCAGTAAGGCAGGTGCCGATGGATTCCATAAAGGGCACCGCCACTTAAAGGACCCAGTATCCGGCCCAGACTGGCAAAGGACTGCAATAAACCCATAGCTGCTCCCTGACTGCCCCGATTAGCTTTACTGGCCAGACTGGATGTGGTCGGACCCTGCAAAGATCCACCCACCATATTAACTGCCGTTCCCAAATACATCAGATATTTGCTGGCTGAAGCGATAATCAGCAATAAACCAGCACCCGATAGCCAGGTGCCAGCTTTAATCAGCCGGGCATCCCCCAGGCGCCGGGACAATCGCCCCAGCAGGCCTCCCTGGATTACTACCCCTATTAACCCGAGAAAGGTAAACATGGTCCCCATCTGTTTCGGCCCAAAACCGATTTTTTCCGCTGCCAGCAAAGCAAAGGTGGCTTCAAACATGGCCATGGTGAAATTCATAACAAATGCCAGTAGAAAGAGAACGAATAAGGGATGGCGTACCACCGCCCAGGACAGGCGGGTTTTGTCTTTTTCCACCTGCTTGGCTCCCGCTGGTAAGGATTCCGGCAAAAAAGTCCAGGCAAAGGGTATAAGCAATGTAGCCAATCCCCCTGCCACAAAAAAGGGCATACTGTAACTGTAATGGCCCAGCCAGCCTCCCAGGGCTGGTCCGAAAACCATCCCCAGCCCCATGGCTGCTCCTACAATTCCCATGCTTTTCGAACGTTCACTGCCTTCCGTTACATCCGCCAGATAGGCCATGGCTGTAGGCAATGTGGCGGAAGAAATCATTCCTGAAAGGGCCCGCACTGCGATCATCAACCAGAGGCTGTTGAGCAAACCGAAAAGAATAAAGGTCAGGGCATAACCACTTAAACCTATTAACAGAACAGGGCGCCGGCCAATCCGGTCGGATAAACGCCCCCAGAAGGGGGCAAAAAAGAATTGCATCACCGAATAGACAGACATAAACAGCCCAATGGCCGTAGAGCCACCACCAAGTTTTTTGATATAAAAAGGCATAATGGGAATAATTATCCCAAACCCTACCATCACCAGAAAAAGGATAGTGAACAAGATGGCTATTGAGTATACTGCCTTTTTTTGCATTACATATCTACTGCCTTTCTATACAATTTAAGTAACTCGTCCCTCGATAAATATCTTTAATGGCCTGGCCTCCAGCTCCAGCGGGAAGCGGTCCCAGATCACCATATCCGCATCCTTGCCTGCTTCCAGCGTCCCTACTCGATCGGCAATTCCCACTATCTCCGCCGCCCGACTGGTAATAGCCGCCAGAGCCTGCATGGGTTCCAGCCCCTCGCGGGCCACCAGAGCCGCTGAAAGATTGAGGTAATTGGCAGGAATTACCGGAGCATCAGTCATTAGCGCCACTGGTACTCCAGCATTATGAAGGATTTTGGCGGTTTCCGGCGTCTTATCCTTCAGTTCTACCTTGGCCCGGCTGGTAATAACTGGTCCTACAATAGCTGCTACCTGTTGCCGGGCCAACCAATCCGCAATTTTATGTCCTTCCGTGCAATGCTCAATTACAATCTTAACCCCGAACTCCCGGGCAATCCGAATGGCCGTTGCAATATCATCAGCCCGGTGAGCATGGGCCCGTAAAGGCATTTCTCCCTTGAGCACCCGGGCCAGGGCCTCCAGTTTTAAGTCCCGTTCCTTATCCTCCTTAGCCAGGTAGTTGGCTGCCTTTACCAGATTTTCCCGCAAGATTGCTGCTGTTCCCATCCGGGTAGACGGGGTGCGCTTTTGGGCCCCATAAACCTTTTTCGGGTTTTCCCCAAAAGCCACTTTTAGGCCAACCGGGCGAATAAGCATCTCATCCACCACCTGACCCCAGGTCTTTAAGGCTACCATTTCCCCGCCGATAACATTCCCGCTGCCCGGCCCTACCACTACAGTGGTTACACCGCCAGCCAGACAATCCTTGAATCCTACATCCTCGGGATTGATGGCATCAAGAGCGCGCAAATGAGGGGTCGCCGGGTCGGTCATTTCATTGACATCATCCCCCTCCACCTGGTAAATCTCCTCATAGATGCCAACATGACAATGAGCATCAATAAACCCGGGGAAAACATAGGCCCCAGCAGCATCGATAATCTCAGCTGATGGAGGAATGGCCACAGCTTCAGCTGCCCCTACTGCTGCTATTTTATCTCCCTCGATGAGAACTACTCCTGGTTTATATACCGGTCCGGCCATGGTAAAGACCTGACCGTTGACTATCGCTTTTATAGACATTAGTAAATCACTCCTGCCAAACGCACAATTTCCAGGCCCCTGGCTTCCAGTGCCGCACAGAGGCGGTTAATCCCGATGGAGTCACTGGCCATATGGCCGGCAACAATAACATTGCCGATATTTTGCTCCCTTACTGCTTTCAGGGCATCCTCCGGGCAATGCATGACTATCAGGGTGCCTACTCCTGCTTCAAAATAGGCCTTGAAAACATCGGGTCCTCCGGAAGTGCCTCCGGCCATTGCTACCCAGACCTTGCCGGCATAGGTTTGTTCTGAACCCACTCGAATCTGGGGCCGGGTAGCAGCCTTCTGGTATTCCGGCAATTCCAGCAAAGCGTCCACTACATCCTTGCAAGTAGCTTTAGGGTTACCGTTCAACTGCTCATCCAGATGCTTCTGTACCACCCGCTCTGTTACCAGATCGGCCGGCCAGTGAATATTGAGAAAGGGCATATTCAAAGCCTTTGCTGCTGAAGTTACCCGGTCATAATTGGTAACATGAGTACCGCGCTCTACTTCCTCTTTGCGTTTTTGCAAGGCCTTTTGTGCTTTATTGATAGGCACTCCTGCTGCTACCATGCGGTCGATCTGGCTATTCATCACCTGATGGAGCTCCAGCTTGGGGCTACCCGCCACGGGGTGGTGGCTTAATACTCCATCACACTTGAGCTCCCGGGCCAGCAGCAGCTCCGCCGTCTCCATATCAATCCCGACGGCCAGTTTGGTGATTTTTTCTCCAGGTACAATCACGCCCGAATCAGGCGGGACTTCCGTTAATCCAGCCAGTTCCAGTGCAACCTGCATAATCTCCTGGGTAGACAAAGCCATAGTTTTTTCCTCCTTACTGTTCCACATCTCGCAAACTGAGACCGATACGGCCTCTTTCCCGGTCAATGCTGATCACTTTAACTTTTAGAATATCTCCCACTTTGACCACTTCCAGCGGGTGTTTGATATAGCGGCTGGTGAGCCGGGAAATATGAATCAGGCCATCCTGCTTCACACCGATATCTACAAAAACGCCAAAATCAACGATATTGCGTACAGTTCCGGTGAGAATCATACCTTCTTGCAGATTGTCCAGGCTGGTCACATCCTGGCGGAAAATGGGCTTAGGTAAATCCTCCCGCGGGTCGCGCCCGGGTTTTTGCAAGGCCTCAAAAATATCCCGCACTGTCGGCACCCCCGCTCCCAGTTCCGCTGCTACCTGCTGCGGGTCCAGCTGAGCCAGAGCCTGGCTTAACGCCTTTAACCTTTCGGGTTGCCTCAAATCAGCAGGTTGAAAGCCGATTCGGGCCAGAATTTGCTCCGCCAGCCCGTAGGACTCCGGATGGACAGGAGTATTTTCCAGAGGGTTGTCCCCATCAGGAAGCCGTAAAAAACCGGCACATTGCACGAAAGTCGCTTGACCCAAACGGGGCACCTTCAACAGCTCGGCCCGGGTACGAAATTTGCCGTGCTGTTCCCGGTAGGCTACAATGTTTTTGGCTACATTGGTCTTGATGCCGGCTACATATTGCAGTAAAGCAAAAGAGGCTGTATTCAAATCTACCCCTACACTGTTTACAGCCGATTCCACTACCTGGCCCAGTACTTCCTCCAGCCGTTTGGGATTGACATCATGCTGGTATTGCCCGACGCCAATGGATTTGGGCTCGATTTTCACCAGCTCGGCCAGGGGATCCTGCAACCGGCGGGCAATAGAAACGGCGCTTCTCTGGGTCAGGTCAAAATCCGGGAACTCCTCCGCCGCCAGTTTGGAAGCAGAATAGACAGAAGCCCCGGCCTCTGAAACAATGCAGTATTGTACTGGCAGGGAATATTCCCGAATGGCTGCTGCTACCACCTGTTCAGTTTCCCGGGAAGCAGTGCCATTGCCAATGGCAATCAGGTCTACCCCGTGGTCCTGTACCAGCCTGGCCAGTTCAGCCCGGGCTTCGGCCTCCTGGCTCTGGGGCGGATGGGGATAGATCACTCCTATGGCCACTACTTTTCCCGTTTCATCCACCACCGCCAGTTTGCAGCCAGTGCGATAACCCGGGTCAATCCCCAGCACTTTTACATTGCGGACTGGTGGTTGTAAAAGGAGTTGTTTCAGGTTAGCACCAAAGACCTTGATCGCCTGTTCCTCCGCTTTTTCCGTCAGTTCCTGGCGCAGCTCCCGTTCAATAGATGGTGCCAGCAGGCGTTTATAGCTATCATTTAACATCTCGGTCAGCACTTCGGCAAAGGGTGAAGCTGAATCTTTGATAATTTGGCCCCTTAACCAGGCCAGAATAGGTCCTTCTTCCACCGCAATGCCCACCTTCAGCACTTCCTCCTTTTCTCCCCGGTTGATGGCCAGCACCCGGTGGGGCGGAATGGATTTCAGGGGTTCCTGATAATCAGCATACATATCAAAGGGGGTGATCCCTTCTTTTACTTTTTTGGCCTTAATATAGCCGTGGCGCCGGGTATATTCCCTTAAATACTGCCGGTATTCCGCCTGGTCGGAAACTTCTTCCGCCAGGATATCCAGGGCTCCGGCCAGGGCTGCTTCAGCGCTCTCCACTCCCAGGTCCGGGTTGACAAAAGCCTGAGCTGCTACTATTGGCGACCCCGCTGCCGGATCCTGGGCCCAGAGAATACGGGCCAGAGGCTCCAGCCCTTTCTCCCTGGCTACCGTCGCCCGCGTCCGCCGTTTGGGCCGGTAGGGGCGGTAAAGGTCCTCCACCTCCGACAGGCGGGTCGCCTGGCGAATGGCCGCTTCCAGCTCAGGAGTCAGTTGTTCCAGTTCCGCAATGTGGCGGATAACATCCTCTTTGCGTTTTTCCAGATTGCGCAGGTAATTAACCCGTTCCGCAATCATGCGGATCTGGTTTTCATCCAGTTCTCCTGTGGCTTCCTTGCGATAACGGGCAATAAAGGGCACTGTATTTTCCTCATCCAGTAATTTGATGGTATTCTCCACCTGCCAGGGTTTTAGCCCTAATTCAGCAGCAATTAGATTGGCAAACACCAACCAGCCCTCCTTTTTTCTTTCTGCCTCAGGTTAATTATAACAGAAAAGGCCGGCAGGGAAAAACCGGCCAGCAGCGAATATTAACACTAATGGGAGCAGATGGAGGGAGAAAAAATGAGCAAAATCGCCGAAAACATCATCCTTAACTCCATTCACAATCAAGTGCTGGGTATAGACCGGGAAGGCCGGGTGATTGTCTATAATAAATCCTGTGAACGGGTTTTTGGCTGGCCGATGGAAGAAGCCCTTGGCCGCCACATTTCCGAGGTAGTACCTAAAAGCGGTTTAATTAAGTGCATGGAAACCGGCAAACCCCATATCGGCCGTAAATTTTACTCTAATGGCGCTTTGTTTGTGGCCAATCGCACCCCCATTATTGACCAGAATGGGGAAATTGTCGGCGCCATCGGGGTGGCCCAGGAAATCACGGAATTACAGACCATCGCCGATGAACTGGAAAGCGTCAAGGAATTGAAAGGCATCCTGGAGACAATCCTGGAAGCCGGATACGAGGGGTTTATTGTTATCAATGAAAAAGGCCAGGTCATCATGATCAATAACGCCTTTGCTGAACTGGTCGGTATCAACCCTAATGAAGCCATTGGGTTGCACATTTCCCAGGTGGTAGAGAATACTAAGATGGATACCGTCCTGGAAACTGGCACCCCTCAGATAGGGGAAGTAATCAAGCTAAAAGGTCGGGAAATGGTGGTCACCCGCCACCCTATTATCCGCGATGGCAAAATTATCGGTGCGGTGGGTAAGGTAATTTTTAAAGATGTCAATCAATTAATTGCCCTGGCCGATAAAGTTCAATCTCTGCGGCGGGAGCTGGATTTTTACAAGGAGGAATTAAAGCGTTACCGAAGCATTCGTTACAGCCTGGATGACATCTGTGCCCAGAGTCCAAAAATGCACCAACTTAAAGAAACTATCCGCCGAGTAGCTCGCGGTCCTTCCACTGTCCTTATCCGTGGGGAAAGCGGGACAGGCAAGGAATTGATCGCCCATGCCATCCACCAGGAATCCCCTCGCCGCTCTGGACCTTTTATCAAAGTTAACTGTGCTGCTGTACCGGAAACCTTACTGGAATCAGAACTGTTTGGCTATGTAGATGGAGCCTTTACTGGCGCCCGCAAAGGCGGTCAGGCTGGTAAATTCGAATTAGCCAACGGGGGTACTATTTTCCTGGATGAAATCGGGGATATGCCTTTTGCCATGCAGGCCAAGCTGTTACGGGTATTACAGGAAAAGGAAATTGAGCGCCTGGGTGACAGCCGCCCCCGTAAAGTGGATATCCGCATCATTGCCGCCACTAACCGTAACCTGGAAGAGCTGATCGAACAGGGACAATTTCGTCAGGACCTCTACTATCGCCTGAATGTGGTTACCCTGAACGTACCGCCTTTACGGGAACGGAAAGAGGATATTCGCCTGCTGGTAGAACGATTTATTGAGAAATATAATAAACAGTTCGGCTTAAAAGTTACCCGCCTCTCTCCCCAGGTCTGGGATTTGTTCTTGACCTATCACTGGCCTGGAAATGTCAGGGAACTGGAAAATGTAATGGAACGAGCCTTCAATGTGGTAGAAGGACAGCAAATCGAGCTCAACCACCTGCCCCCCTATCTGCACCAGGGATCAGAAAAATCCGGCCTGGTAGATGGCACCCCATTACCGGAGTTACTGGCAAAAATCGAGGAAAAAGCCATCCGGGAAGCTCTGGAAATGTCAGGCGGCAATCGGGCCCAGGCTGCCAAACTGCTGGGAATCACCAGGGCCTGGCTCTATAACCGCCTGAAATACTATGGCATAGAATAAGGGGGTCCGGCAGGACACCCCCTTACTTTTTCGCCGCTTCCACCAGCGCGGTAAACAACTTTAATTGCAGGGGGTCTTTGGCCCACATGGCTTCCGGATGCCACTGGACCCCCAGCACAAACTTGTGGTTTTCACTTTCTACCCCTTCGATAACCCCATCAGCGGCCTGGGCAGTCACTTTCAAGCCATAGCCCACCTTATTCACCGCCTGATGGTGCATGCTGTTAACCCGCACTTCCCGGCTTTGTAAAATCCGACTCAATAAACTACCATTCTTGATACTAACTTTATGACTGGCATACCAGCGCGGTGCTTCCTGGCGGTGTTTCAACACCCTGTCCAGCTGGCTATTGATATCCTGATACAGGGTCCCGCCCATGGCTACATTTAATACTTGCATACCCCTGCAGATAGCCAGAATGGCCAGATCTGCCTTCAAGGCCTGTTTGGTCAGTTCCAGTTCAAACAAATCCCGCTCTGGAGTAATCTCCCCCAGCCCCGGTACGGGTTCCTCATCAAAGAAAGCCGGATCCAGGTCACCTCCGCCACTTAAAATCAGGCCGTCCAGCATGTGTAAAATCTGTCCCGCGCATTCAGTACAGGCTGCCGGCAAAATTACCGGCATGCCGCCAGCCGCTTCCACCGCCCGAGCATAATCCACGTTCAGGGAATGGACTGTGCCATTATTAATCAAGTTACAGGTAATGCCAATAATCGGGCGCATCGCGGCCCCCTCCTTAAAATTCCAGTTTCTCATTCACTTCCAGACCGCCTTTGTTGATTACCAGTTCCAGTTTAATACTGCGGGCATTATCAGTAAAAACAGTACGGCCTAAGGGCAATATGAGCTGCCCTTCCTCCAGCTTCGGGGTCAGGGTCATAGTCTCACCCCGATCATTGGTGGCCGTTGCCGCAACTACCTCCAGCTCTGCTCCTTCTGTTTTCGCCGCCAGAATCACCGTGCCAGTGGCATAGTCAATGGTTTTCAGTTGCCAGACCTGGCCATCGATGGTCTGGGGCTGAGCCTGCTGGTCACTCAATTCGATATTGCCATTATCATCCTTGCTGTTAGTCATCCAGCCCAGCCATTCCACCTGCCAGGAAAATTTCTGCTGTTCAGTAGGTACTTCCATTCGCTTTAACATTAGAGCCGTGGGCAAGGTCTTCCCATCAGCAGCTACTGCCCAGAGAAACTGGTACTGACCTGGCCCGGTCTTATTCAGCTGGCTCACCTGGGAATGGCCGGTTACCTCTTCTTGCCCTTTCAAGAAGACAAACTCCATACCCTTTAATTCAGTATATTCCGGCTTTAATGTGATTGTTCCCTTGACTACATGCCCGAATTTTTCACCATAGATGGGATTGTCAGTGCTATTAAGGGAAACTTCAGAGATAGTAATATTTCCCACAGGGGTCGTGATAGTTTTCTCTAATTTCAGTACTTTGCTATCCATTTTTTCCTTATCTTCTTTTACTACCGGCTGTGTCTGAACCACCTGGGCCGGTTTGGTCCAAACGGGAGTCTTCACACCCTCCACTTTAGGAACTGGACTGGTACTATAAAAAATTGCGTGTCCGGCCAGACTTAATAAGGCCAGCAAAACTAACCCCGGAACCAGCCCTCCCTCTGCTTTTTGTTTTAATTGCAGTTCCTCCCCTTGACACTGGGCCATAGGCTCCATCCCCCCTAAAACCTTTACTATTTACTAAATATTCGCTCTTCTTCAATTAATTCCTGCCGTAACAATCAAAAAAGCCTTTGCCGGACTGGCAAAGGCCTTTCTGTTTTTAGTTTTTAGTAACGAGCCAGATAGTTGTCCAGTTCCCACTGGGTAACCTTGGTGCGGTAGTCATCCCATTCAGCAGTTTTGGCTTCCACATACTTGCTGAAAATGTGTTCACCCAGAGCTTCCCGGACCAGCTCGCTCTTTTTCATTTCTTCCAGCGCTTCTTGCAAGGAGCCGGGCAGGCTGGCAATACCTTCAGCAATTCTTTCTTCCTCGGTCATATCGTAGATATTGCGATTAGTAGGAGCCGGAGGCTCAATCTTGTTGAGAATACCATCCAGACCAGCAGCCAGAATCACAGTCAGAGCCAGGTAGGGGTTGCAGGCCGGGTCTGGGTTTCTCAGCTCAATCCGGGTGGACATGCCCCGTTTGGCCGGAATCCGAATGAGCGGACTGCGGTTTTTGGGAGACCAGGCTACATAGACAGGGGCCTCATAGCCCGGCACCAGCCGCTTGTAGGAGTTGACCAGCGGGTTGGTGATGGCCGCAATGGAACGGGCATGCTTAACAATACCACCGATAAAGTACATAGCATCCTTGCTCAGCTGGTACTCCCCATTGGGATCGAAGAAAGCATTCTGCCCGTTTTTGAACAGGGAGACATTGGTATGCATACCGGAACCGTTAATGCCAAAAACAGGTTTCGGCATAAAGGTGGCATGCAGATTGTGCATTTGAGCGATTGTGCGCACTACAGTCTTGAAAGTTACAATATTGTCTGCAGTCCGCAAAGCATCAGCGTATTTGAAGTCAATTTCATGCTGGCCTTCAGCCACTTCGTGGTGAGAAGCTTCGATTTCAAAGCCCATTTTTTCCAGGGTCAGAACCATATCCCGGCGGGCATTTTCACCCATGTCAACAGGAGCCAGGTCAAAATAACCGCCTTCATCATGAGTAATAGTAGTAGGTTTGCCCTTTTCATCCTTATGGAAAAGGAAAAATTCACATTCGGGACCCACATTCATGGTATAACCCAGTTCAGCGGCTTTAGCCAGCATCCGCTTCAGGGTACCGCGAGGACAACCGTCAAAGGGCTTGCCTTCAGGAGTATATACATCGCAGATCAAGCGGGCCACTGCACCATCCTGAGGCCGCCAGGGCAGAACCAGGAAAGTATCATAGTCAGGCTTTAAATACATGTCGGATTCTTCAATCCGCACAAACCCTTCGATGGAAGAGCCATCAAACATCATTTCCCCATCCAGGGCCTTTTCCAGCTGTTCAACAGTGATAGCCACATTTTTGACAGTGCCCAGAATGTCCACAAATTGCAGGCGGACAAACTTCACATTGTTTTCCTGGGCCAAACGCAGTACATCTTCTTTGGTTAATGCCATTTTTCCACACACCTTCCTTTACTATAATAAATATACAAAAAATACAAAACGCCTTCAGGACACACCAACATAATATTGCCGGTGAACCCAAAGGCGCCATTGCCCTAACCAAGATACCCCTTTGTATCTTGCCCAGTATTTAATTACATTATCAGTATAACATGCAGGGTAAATGTTGACAAGAGGTTTAAAAATGTATACAGGATTATTCAGCAAAAGCCAGAATTATAGCTCTGGCTACTTCTGCCTTGGTTTGACGTTTGTCCATAGCCAGTTTTTGAATATAGCGATAAGCCTGTTCCTCTGTCATCTGACGGTACTTAATCAGCATGGCCTTAGCCTGATCCAGCAATTTACGGGTTTCCAGGTCGTCTTTTAAAGACTGAATCTCCCGGATCAGCTCCTGACTCTGACGAAAGCGGGCCAGAGCCAGGTCCACTGCCGGCAGCAAATTCAGTTCATTTACCGGCTTCAATAAATAGGAGACAGCCCAGCTGGTCTGTACTATTGTTCGCAGCTCCTCTGCTTGAGAATAATTGGCCAGTACCAGTACAGGGGCCAGCCGTTCCTGGTCCAGAATGCGCACCAGTTCCAAATAAGGCAAGCCAGGCAAATTGGTAGCCAGTACCACCAGATCTGGCTGAGTAGCCCGGGCCAGGGTCAAAGCCGTGGCACTGTCACTGGCCTCCCCAATAACAATAAAGCCAGCCCGGCTTAAAATTTCCTTGATTTTATTTCTGGTTCTGCCATCTTTTTCAGCTACCACTGTGCGCAACTGCACCGTTCTTTCCTCCTCTCCACTCCTTTATTTTAGCAGAAAAGCCTGCCCCTGAACAGGGCAGGCTTTCTCTCCTGCTATATTTCTTCCAACCCCAGGCTGATAGCAATAGCCCGGTTAACTTTTTCCATGATCTCCTCATCCAGAGTACTAACTTTCTCCCTCAGCCGGCTTTTATCGATGGTGCGAATCTGTTCCAGCAATATCACAGAATCCTTTTCCAGACCGCTGATTTTAGCTTTAATCTCCACATGGGTGGGGAGTTTGGCTTTACTGATCTGGGAAGTAATGGCCGCCACTATGGTGGTGGGACTATGCTGGTTGCCAATATCATTTTGCAGGACCAGAACTGGTCGAGTTCCGCCCTGTTCTGAGCCCACCACCGGGCTAAGCTCTGCGTAAAAGATATCACCGCGGCGAATCCGCATACTTATTCCCCCTCTGCCGCTTGCCACAGGGGAAGGGTTCCATCGACCTCCAGGCCCATATACTCGTTAGCCAGAGACAGGTTAATCGGGGCCATTTCCATATAGCCGCGGATCATTTGCTCCCTGATCTGCCGTTTTTTTCGTTCTGCTATATAGTGCTGGACAGCTTCACGAAATAACTGGCTGCGGTTCAGTTTTTCCGCTGAAGCCAGACCATCCACCTCAGCCAGCAATTGATCGGGCAGGCTGATCATCACCCTTCTGGATTCAGCCAAGCTCCACACCCCCTGTTAGGTTCATACCGTATATCAAGAGACCATGCTTTATTATATACGCCTACCATAGTATTGTCAATATTGGCAGACCCTATACAGTGACGTCCTCCCCTCAATAAATTGAGGGGCATCCTTAAGCGGATGCACGCAGGTTTTTATCCCCGCGCTTTGGTTCGTGGACTCCGTGCCATCCCAAACGGAACGACAGGACCACGAGCCGCGCCACACGGCCACTACTCCCCTTTATGGGAGATACCTTGTACTTCTTCTCGAAAATGTTCAAGGCCCCGTTCACGTCCGCCTGCGCCCTCCAGCCGCAGGAACACTCGTATAACCCCCGGCTTTTCCGGTTGGAGGACAAGACGCGCCCGCAGACGTGGCAAGTGACTGACGTACCTCTCTCATTCACGTCGTCCCGGACCACAATCCCCGCCAAAGCACCCTTGTACTTGAGCATGTTGATGAGCTTCCGGTACGGCCAGGCGTGCAGACGTTGGTTCAGCTGGTCCCCATAGTCGGTGCTTTCACGGATACCGTTGATGTCACCTATGGCTATCTCCTTCACGCCCCGCCGCACACACTCTGCAATGAAGTGGGACGTGGCTACGTGCAGTAACTGTTCTACCTGCTTCTTCTCCCGGTGCGCTACCTGTCCCCATCTCCGGGAATTCCGTTGAAGGCTGGCCCGTACCTTCTGCCAGTACCGCCTTATGGCCTTGACTAGCCTGCCGGAGTAAAGCGTTACCGTGCCATCGCCAAAGGCGCAGGCCATAAGGACCGTCTCCCCGAGGTCCACCGCTACTCTCTCCGTCCCGCTATTTTCACGGGCCTTAACCTCCACCACCAGACGGGCCTCTATCTGCCCGGAAATCTTGTCGTAGGTGATGGAAAGCTCCCGCACCCGGTCGTACTCAATACCAGGACGGTGAGATATGCGGAAAGAAACCTGTTTTACACCATCTTCCCGGCTGGTGCCCAGACTCAGAGTGACTCTGTTTTTATCTACCCTGAACCCGCTTTGGACATATTTGAGCGGAGAAAGATAATTTTTATGGCGGAAGCCGGGAGCCTTGTGTTGTGTGAGACCCTTTTTCTTGAGAGCAAAGAAAGACCTATATGCTTCCCGTACCTCATCACGGGTGAGCTGGACTGACATCGAGTAATACCCTTTGACCCTGGGTAGCTCCTTTAAGATGCGGTTGAGGTTCTTTCGAGAAATATTTACTTTCCCGTTTTCTTTGTACTCTTCCCGCAGGTGCCACAGGAGGCCGTTGTAGACCTTGGTGGCACAGAACATGGCGTCTTTTAGAACAGCTTCGGTCTGAGAATCTGCGTGGACCTGCGCCTTGAGAGTGATTAAAGGCATCCAATTACCTCCTGGTTTTCGTCTTTATACCATTATGATAACATAACATGAAATTTCTGTAAATATCAGAGTGAGGGGGTCCGTGTATCCCCTCAATGAATTGAGGGGGATTACTGCCCCCTCGCGCTCCCCCATTACTCTAAATATGGATGGCCAGGTCATGGGCTACCTCTGCTGCCTCCAGCATAGCTTCCGCCAGGGTGGGGTGAGCATGAACTGTGCGGGTAATCCCCGCAAGTCCCAAACGGTTGACCAGGGCCAGAGTTCCCTCAGCGATCAGGTCGCTGGCGTGGGGCCCTATAATATGCCAGCCCAGAATTTCCCCGCTTTCCGCCTCAATAACGATTTTGACAAATCCCTCAGTTTCCCCCATGGCCTGGGCTTTACCAATAGCCATAAAGGGAAATTTGGCAGTTTTAACTTTATATCCTCTGGCTTCTGCTTCCAGGGCAGTCAAACCCACCGTGGCAATTTCCGGTCGGGTAAAAATACAGGCTGGAACCTCTTCCACTTTGAGGGGCGGCAGTTCCTTGCCCAGGATATGGGCTACTGCTACCAGGCCCTGATAACTGGCTACATGGGCCAGCTGCAGTTTGCCGGTAATATCCCCGATAGCATATATACCCGGCACGCTGGTACATCCATATTCGTCTACCAGCACCTCTCCTCTTTCTCCCAAAGCTACTCCTAAATTCTCCAGGCCAATACCTCTGGTATTGAGCTGACGACCAATCGAAATCAAAACCAGGTCAGCCGCTACTTTTTCCCCGTTGGACAAAGTAAGAGTAATTTCCTCCCCCTTTTCCACCTGTTCCACTTTAACCCCGGCTTTGACACTGATGCCAGCTTTACGGAAGATAACTCCCAGTTGACGGCTGATTTCCGGATCCACTGTGGGCAGAATGGATTTCATAGCTTCGATTACCGTAACTTCACTGCCCATTTCCCGGAAAATCGAGGCAAATTCACAGCCGATAACACCGCCACCGATAATCGCCAGGCGCCTGGGAATCTCCATCAGATTCAAAGCCTCATTACTGGTGATTACCCGCTGGCCATCATAACCCAGGTCTGTAATCAGTGCCGGTTCGGAACCTGTAGCCAGTATGATGTTTTGTCCTGTCAGTACCAGCTCTTCTCCTTCTGGTGTATTTACCGTGACCTGGTTAGTTCCCGTTAAACGTCCAGTTCCTTTTACCAGGGTAATTTTATTCTTTTTGAACAGGAAGTGAATTCCCTTTACCAGCCGTGCTACCACCTGATTTTTACGATTTAAAATCTTTTCCCATTGGATCTGAACCGGCCCGGTCTCGAGTCCCCAATCAGCTGCTTCCTTTAACTGGGCCATCCTCCCTGCCGCCGCAGTAAACACTTTGGTGGGAATACAGCCCCGGTTCAAACAGGTACCTCCCAGTTCTTCTTTTTCCACCACTGCTACCCTGGCTCCCCACTGAGCCGCCCGGATAGCAGCTACATACCCACCAGGACCACCGCCTAAAATGACAATGTCGTAATGCATACTGTTACCTCCCTGTCTTGTCTTCCTATGGTGGACCACCTCTATTATTGTACCTGAAAATACTGACAAATGCTATCCTCATATTGTTTATTGCTATGGCCCAAGTGCCACCAAATAGGTAAAAATTAGACAAATTAACCAGCCCACTTGTTCTGACAACAACATAAATTAATACAGGTATAAAGGGAAAACAAGGAGGAATAAGGAAAATGACTAATGAAGGACATAATTACCTCACCTTATCAACCGGGGTAGTTAGAAAAGATGCCTCCACTACTCAGGTCCGCATCAATTCCGTGAACCTGGACCCTGATGATCAGCGACAAATAACTATCCAGGTTTTTGACTGGACCACAGGCAGTCCCACCCAAATCGGCACAGATATTAATGTAACCCTCGATCCCAATAAATCGGACAGCTCGACTGTAGCTTTGTTAGTCACCGTTACCGATTATGAAATCAGAGTTAAAGTTCCCAATGATGAAGATGTCATTGTCAATACCTTTGGCGAAACTGCCTTAGGGGCTATGATTGGTGCTAACACTGTTTTGTTTAAAGATCTGGTTAAACTAAGCCTGGTATAATGTAAAAAGGAGGGCACTTTAGCGCCCTCCTTGTTGATTTTCCTTTATCCCACATATAATTGCCCGTAAGGCCGGGTAGAAACCGGGCGAAGTTTAAAGAACTGCTCTGCCATAATTGTATCCAGTTCCAGGCTGAAGTCCTGACAGTACTCAGCTAGAATTGCCCGCAATAATTGTAGGTCTTCAGTATCAGCTGGAAAAATGCTGCACTCTCTGCCCAGTTGAGCAGGATCCACTTCTCCCCGCAGATAGATGATTCCACCGTGCATGCCTGTACCAACCAGTTCCCCTACCAGAGGCTGGTTAGGCTGTCGGTCCAGTCCCAGCACAACCAGGATGCCTCCAGCCATATATTCCCCCAGAAAATCACCTGCTGTGCCTCCGATCACCATTACCGGCCGCTGCTGCTGGTATTCCTTCATGTGGATACCTACCCGGTAGCCCACACTGCCGCGGATGAAAAGTTTGCCTCCCCGCATGGCATAGCCGAGAACATCCCCGGCCTGACCATGGATGATAATTTTACCCGCATTCATGGTGTTGCCGATGGCATCCTGGCCATTGCCGTGGACGATGATGGTAGGACCATCCAGAAAGGCCCCCAGATCAGACCCCGGGGTTCCCTGGACGGTGATGGTTAAATCAGCACTGATACCGGTCCCAAGATAGCGCTGACCATTGATATTTTCCAGCAAAAATTCCCGTTCTCCTGCCGCCACCTGGGCTTTTAGCCACTGGTTCAAGTCTTTATAGTGCATTCCTTTTCCATTCAGTTTCTGCATTCCCTGTCCCCCCTTAGCGGCCGGCATGTTTGATGCCCAGAATTTCCATTTCTTCCGCAGTCAAACCCACAGCCCGCAGCCGTTCCCGACTGCCCCGCAGGCTTTCTACGGCATTGACGCCCATCGCCCCTAGAATTTCCTTGATTTCCAGGGACCAGCCGCGAATCAGATTGGTCAGCTGTTCCGCTCCCCACTCCGGATCCAGCCGTCTGGTCAGGTTGGGGTCCTGGGTAGCAATACCCCAGGCACAACGACCGGAATAGCATTTCTGGCACATGGTACAGCCCAGAGCAATCAAGGCAGCAGTACCGATCATGACGGCATCAGCCCCTAAGGCCAGGGCCTTGACCACATCGGCACTGTGGCGAATCCCCCCCCCGGCGATAATGCTGACCCGGTTGCGGATTCCTTCCTGGCGCAAACGATCATCAACAGCAGCCAGAGCCAGTTCAATAGGGATGCCGACATGGTCCCGAATCATGGCCGGCGTGGCCCCGGTACCGCCCCGAAAGCCATCGATAGTGATAACATCGGCTCCAGCCCGGGCTATGCCGCTGGCGATAGCAGCCACATTGTGAACAGCGGCGATTTTAACCGCTACCGGTTTGCTGTAATTGGTAGCCTCTTTGATGGCAGTAATCAGCTGGGCCAGGTCCTCAATGGAGTAGATATCATGGTGAGGGGCCGGTGAGATGGCATCTGAACCCACAGGTATCATGCGGGTGCGAGAGACTTCCCCATCCACTTTCTCCCCGGGTAAATGGCCGCCAATACCGGGCTTGGCCCCCTGACCCACCTTGATTTCCACCATGGCAGCCTGGTTGAGATATTCCGGGGTAACGCCAAAACGCCCGGAAGCCACCTGCACAATAGTATTCTGCCCATACTGATACAACTCAGGATGCAATCCGCCCTCTCCGGTATTATAAAGGATCCCGGCTACCGCTGCTGCTTTGGCCAGGGCCCGGTGAGCATTCAGGCTAATGGCACCAAAGGACATAGCTGCAAATACCAGAGGTGTTTCCAGCTTGATCTGCGGCGGCAGCGGCTCTGCCAGCCGGTAACCACCAGGCCCTTCCACCACCTTGATGCCATCGGGGCGAGAACCCAGATAAGTGCGCAATTCCATGGGTTCCCGCAAGGGGTCCAGGGAAGGATTGGTTACCTGACAGGCATCTAAGGCAATGTGATCAAAATAGTTTTTCCAGGGCTTGTCATTGCCTGTGGCAGTCAGCAGCTTGGCGCCCGTAGCCGCCTGTTTTTTCACATTATTGATTACCCGGGGTTGCCAGTGGGCATTCTCCTTGAAAACCGCCGGGTTTTGTGTAATATAAATACAATCCTCCGGACAGACGAACATACAACGGCGACAGGCCACGCAGTCCCGGTGTTTGGCTACCACCCGGTCCTGCCAGGACAGGGCCCCGAAGGAACATTCCCTGACACAGCGCTGACAGCGGCGGCAGCGGTCATGTTCGATAACTACCCGAAATTCTGCTGCAATGCTTTTCATCAGACCTCTACCCCCTCTTCCAGTTCTACCAGTACCGGTTCGCCACCTCTGGGGGCCCAGACCCGATCGGGAGCCGGGCAAATTTCCCGAATAGCACTTTCCTCACTGGCCAGGAAGAACAGATCATCCTTTTCTGCCGCTACCATGGGCCGGAGTTTAATGCGGTCAGACAGTCCCAGCATGCCCCGGCTGTGGCCCAGAATAATGCTGAAGGGGCCGTTAAGAAGAGCCGAACCATAGACCTGACGGATAGCTGTAATCAGCTCTTTTTCATCCGCTGGCAAGCGGTCAATTTTATGCCAGAATTCAGGTGCCACCGCTTTGGCCGCAATGGCAAATGGCAGTTTCTGTCTTCTCACCATCAGGTCGAAGATATATGTTACTACTTCTGTATCGGTTTGTAAATTGCATTTATAGCCAAACATCTCCAGATAGCGTTTATTAATGCCATAGCTGGTGATTTCCCCATTATGAACTACCGACCAGTCCAGCAGGCAAAAGGGATGGGCCCCACCCCACCAGCCGGGAGTATTGGTGGGGAAACGGCCATGGGCAGTCCAGAGATAGGCTTCATATTCTTCCAGCCGGTAGAAGCGGCCGATATCTTCCGGGTAGCCGACCCCCTTGAATGCTCCCATGTTTTTGCCGGAAGAAGCCACAAAGGCACCGTCGATCTGGTTATTGATATACATAACCACATCTACTACAAAATCCCTCTCATCTTTCAGGAAGCCGTTAACATTCAGCGCCTCTGGCCGCACCCGCAGAAAATAACGCCACAAAATCGGGCTTTCCCCGATTTGGGGCAAAGGCCGGGTGGGAAGAGGTTCCGAACCATCAATGAAAAAATATTCCCGAATATACATTTCGGTATTGATTTTCGCTGTTTCTGAGTGATACATCATATGGAAAGCATAATGGTCCTTATATTGCGGATAAATGCCGTAGGCTGCAAAGCCGCCGCCCAGTCCGTTGGAGCGATCATGCATCAGGGCAATGGATTGGATTATTGCCTCTCCGTTCATGCGCCGGCCTTTCCGGCTCATGATCCCACTGATAGCACAGCCTGATGGAATGCGTGGTCTAATTCCCAGCATGCTTCTCACCTACCTATTGTACAAATTATAAAAATGATAGGTTTTATTATAACATTGAAGGAAAGTTTATGTCTATGAACGCAATGTATGAATACAGTATATATTTCTAACAGGCTGCCAGACATTTTTTGGCTTTTTCTATAACATAGTTTTCTAGATGGTCGACTGTCTGCCAGTCAATTTCCAAATGTTCCTTATTAATTTCAACCAGTACCCGTAGAAATTGGCCCAGACTTGTATTCCCAGCCCTTTCTCCTAAACCGCCAGCCGTTGTGTTAATCCATAATGCGCCGGCTTTGTATGCGGCTAAAGCGTTGGCTGTTGCCAGACCAAAATCATTGTGGCCGTGAAACTCAATGGGTATAGAAACTTTTCCTCTTAAAAAATGGATCATTTCAAAAGTTCGAAAAGGGTCTAAGATGCCTACAGTATCGGCCACTCTTAACCTGGTAGCCCCAAGTTTTTCTGCTTCCTGGGCTAATTGGGTTAAAAAAAACAGGTCGGCGCGTGAAGCATCTTCAGCACCGACACTAAACTGGCATCCCTGTTGTCTGGCAAAAGACAATACTTCCCGCAACTGACCTAATACCCAGTGGCGATCTTTTTGTAATTTATAACGAATCTGAATATCCGAGGCAGGGACAGAAATGTGTATCAATTTAAAACCACATTGTATAGATTGCAAAATATCACATTTTCTGGCCCGGTTCCAGGTAATGAGTTTGGCCTTTAAATTTATTTCTGCTAATTTTTTCAATGAGCGCTGTTCAATTTCCCCCATTGCCGGAATCCCTGCCTCAATAAAATCTACACCTATCGCATCCAGCCATCTGGCTATCAATATTTTATCTTCAATCCCAAAAACTACACCTGCTGCCTGTTCCCCATCTCTCAAGGTAGTATCAATAATCTTCAGTGTCATGCTAACCGCCCCCAGATTTGTTGGCCTTTTTCCAGCAGAAGCATTTTATCAGCCAGATATTCCCCTTCCTGCAGGTCGTGAGTAACTACAATCATAGGAATCTGCCAGCGTTTTTGCATTTGTTTCAATTCCCGTTGTATAGTTTTTCTTAAATCCCAATCCAGTGCTGACATTGGTTCATCCATTAACAATAAATCAGGAGCCGAGACTAAAGCCCGTGCCAGTGCCACTCTTTGCTTTTCTCCCCCTGATATGCTGCCCGGGTAACTAGTTAACAAAGGTCTGATTCTTAAGATATCAATTATTTCATCGAAATCCACCGTGGTTTTTCCTTTCCGCCTCATACCGTACAGGATATTTTCTTTCACCGATAGATGAGGAAAAAGGGCAAACTCTTGAAAAACAAACCCGATCCCCCGTTTTCTCACCGGTAACTGCAACCCTTGTTTATGAGAATAAAAAATCTTTTCTCCAAACTTAATTAAACCTTTCTCCGGAGTGACCATACCAGCGATACAGTGCAAAATCGTACTCTTACCTGCACCAGAAGGACCATAAATGACCAAAACCTCATTAGTGATTTGAAAGTTAACGTTCAAATCGTACATAGGCATTTTTTTGTAAAAATTGGCCTGCAACATCCTTATCCTCCATCCTGTATTGTTTTTTAATCAATGGAATCCATGAATTTAAACTATAAATTAAACAGAAACAAATTAATACTAAAATGCTAACCAGCATACCAGCTTTCTGCCAGTTCCCTTCCTCCACTGCATAATATACTGCTGTAGCAAGGGTTTGGGTTTGTCCGGGAATATTGCCAGCAATCATTAATGTGGCTCCAAACTCCCCCAGTGCTCTGGCTAAACCCATAATCAGTCCCGAAACAATCCCTGGCCAGGCAAGGGGTAAAGTAATAGTCCAAAAAACTCGCCATTCCCCTGCCCCCAAACTCCTGGCTGCCATTTCCAGCTGTTCATCAATAGCGTCAAAACTATAGCGCATACTCTGATAAATAATGGGAAAAGCAACTATCGTCGCTGCCAGGAATGCACCTAACCAGGTAAATACTATCTGGATATTCAGCACTTCTTTTAGCCAATGTCCCAGCAACAACAGCCCAAAACCTACTACGGAAGGAGGTAAAACCAGCGGTAAAATAAAGATGCTTTCCCAGATTTGTTTTAAATAAATTTTTCTTTTACTCATTATCCAGGCCAATGGTATTGTCAGCAACAAATTTATTCCTACTGCCAGAAGGGCAATTTTTAAAGATAATAACAACGGACTCCAATCAATAGTATTCATCTTAGTCCATCCCTTTCTTAAAACCATATTTCGTAAAAATTGCTTGACTTTCCCCTTGTAACAGAAATCGAGCAAATTCTCGCGTCTCTCGTAGATTTGTTGCTTCATTTAATATAGCCATTTGGTAAACGATTGGACTGTGTAGTTTCTTGTCGGCAATAGCAGTAACCTTTAGGTTGTTAAATTTATACACATCCGTTCGATATACTAAACCTGCGTCAGCATTACCTGTTGCCACAAACAAAGCAACCTGGCTGGCGTCTTTTGCAAAAACTATTTTTTCATCAACCTTTTCCCACAGCCCTAGAGCTTCTAGTACCTCCAAACCATATTTCCCCACAGGCGCTGAAGAAGGTAAAGCTATACTGATCAGTTTTACCTCTGATTGTTTCAAATCATTAAAATCTTTAATCATGTTATTATCTTTAGTTGTAACTAAAACCAGTTCATTCCTTAAAAAATTAAAAATTTCAGCAACCTTTTTTTGGCTATACAAATCCTGAACAGGTTCTATCCCGGCTGAAAGAAAAAGGTCTATTTGCGCTCCATGCAATATTTGCTCTTTTAAGGTCTCTGAACCGCCATAGACAATTTTTATCTTAATGTTTTTGTTTTTTTGTTCATATTTTGTTGCCACTTCATCCAGGGGTTCTCTTAAACTGCTGGCAGCCGCTACCACTATAACTGGCGATTCAACAGCATCAGGTTTGACTAACCTGCTCCAACCGCCTATTGTGATAAGTAGGAAAAGGAAAATAATAATCCAGCTTCTCATAACTACCCATCCTTTTCGCATTGGCCAAGATAATGATCAAAAGTTTCAGCAACCATAGGTCCCAGCGCCCAGATCCCCTTAATTCCCTTTTGTTTCAATTTGGTTAAAGCTCCTAATCCAATGCGAACTGCCAGAACCAGCTGGCAGTCGGAAATTAGCTCAATAGTTTGATCCATCAGAGATTCATCCCCTGTTGATACGGGACAGGGTGGCCGATTGGCTCGTATATCCACTAATTTATACCCCTCATCCACAACCTCAAAAATATAAAACTTTCCCGCTCTGCCAAAGTGTTGATTGATAACTTTTCCATCACTGCTGGCCACAGCAAATTTTTTGATCATAATTGGACTCCTCCTCTCCCAGTAAACCGATAGCATCAGCCCGACACTGGCGACAATGATCCATTTGTGGTATAAATACCCTGTTTTGCTGGCGGATTCTTAATAATTCTTCCGGAGAAGGAGGGGTTAAATGAGCAAAATCCGCCTGAGGTATTAATGGCATAATATTCATCACATATACCCCTAAGTCTCGCATTACCCGGGCTATTTCGCTCACGTGATGATCATTTATACCCGGGATTAAAACTGTGTTAACTTTAACAACTATCCCATGTTTTACTGCTGCTTCAATTCCCATCAGCTGGTTGGATAATAACTTGCTGGCACCAGATAGGCCCCGCAAAATTTGCCCTTTATATAAAACCCAGTCATAGATTTGATTCCCTATGGTAGGATCCACAGCATTAACAGTTACTGTTAAACTATCGATTCTCAAAACTTTTATTTCCTCAATATAATCGGGTAGCAGTAAACCATTGGTACTTAAACACTTGAGCAGCCCCGGGGCATGTTCATTAACCAGGCGAAAAGTTTCAAAGGTTTCTTTATTTGCCAAAGGATCTCCAGGGCCAGCTATGCCTACAACGCTAATGCGTTCGTCTTTCTCCAGAATTTCTTTAAGCCTGTATATGGCCTGCCAGGGTTTTAACAAAGTACTGGCCACCCCGGGCCGATTTTCATTGGCACAATCATATTTCTGCGAACAATAACGGCATTTAATATTGCAACGGGGAGCAACCGGCAAATGCACGCGCCCTTTTTTTCCGGCTACTTCTTTATTTAAGCAAGGATGTTCAGTTATTTTTTGTTCACACCACATCTTTACTCCCACCTTTATAAAAAATCAGGAGCCTCAAAACCGAGGCTCCTTTGCCTTCCAGTATCACCGTTTTACTATTTAAGTGCTTCCTTTCCTTTTTCTGAAGTCCTAATCCGTACTACTTCCTTGATAGGACAGACAAAGATTTTGCCATCCCCGTAATAACCAGTTTGATTGACTCTGATAATGGTATCTACAACCTGCTGGACATCTTCGTCAGCAACTATAATGTGCAATAATCGTTTGGGAATAAAGGAGTAGGTCGCCTCCTCGGAATACCTTTCACTAATTATTTCTCCCATTGGCGGATCAATTTCACTTAAAATACCTTTTTGTTTACCTCGACCACTGACACTGTATAAATGAAAAGCATTAAACCCCAAACCATCCAGAGCTGCCTTGGTTTCCTGAATTTTAGAGCGGCGGAGAATAGCCATCACTTCTTTCATAATTTCTCCCTCCCCGCTATAAGCCTTTGCTGCCGGTTCTGATAGTATAAACTTCCTCTACGGGCGAAACAAAAATTTTACCATCACCGATATTGCCGGTTCGAGCCGTATTTTCAATAATCTTAACTGCTTTATCTGCTTCTTCATCCTGAACAACCAGCATTAATTGAACTTTAGGAAGCTCGTCATAAACAATTGGTCCCACTTGAATTCCTTTTTGCCTGCCCCGCCCAAAAACATACATTTTGGTCAAGGAAATAAAACCGGCATTTGCCAGTGCTTCCACTGTTTGTTTTTCTCTTTCCGGCCGGATAATCGCCCTGATCATTAACATTTTGTTTCCCTCCTTAACTTTTTTTGTTCAAGTTCCAGATAAGCGTTGGCCCACAAATCCAGTAACCGCATTGCTCCTTCATAACCTACAATCAACTGACGCTGACTGCCAAATCGGTCATCCACCGGGAAACCAGTCCGAACCAGGGGTATTCCCTCTGTCCGTTCGATATATTCCCCATCCGAGCCTCCAATCAATAAATCAGCTTTACTTTGTCTAACTGCCTGTCTGATTTCGGTAAAATCAGCCCGGTTTAAAATTACAGGTCGTCTGGTTAAATTTCGGGTAAGTTGTTCTAAGCGCTGGACAGTTTCAGGATTATCACCGCCAATACTTAAAACAGCCGGCTGCATTCCCAGTTCCAGGGCAAAGCCAGTTAGGGCCTCAACCAGATCAGCATCTCCATAAATAGCCGGGCGTTTGCCGAAGAGAACTTTGTGGGCATCCACCATGGCATCCAGCAGGCGATTTCTTTCTTTTTCGATTTCCGCCGGCAAGGATTGCAGGCCTTTCAATCTCAGCAGTTGACCCACAAGACGATCGGTTCCTTTGAGCCCGACAGGCAAGGGTATTCGTTCCAAAGGAACAGCAAATTCCTTTAATAAATAATCTCCCACAGTTTCCAGTTTTGAAGAGCTTAATCCCATTTGCATAGTATAACGGGCCTGGGCCAATCTTCGGATTTGAGTTAAAGGGGTACCTCCCTCTGGAATAAGAGGATAAGAGATAGTAGCTCCCCCATCCAGAGTCTCAGAGTAATCAGGAAAGAAAACAGCTTCTACTTCAATGGTTGCCAGCAAGCGCTTGAGATAGCGGATATCGGCCGGTGAAATTATGCCCGGGATCAAGTTAAGATCATAACAGTTTTTTTGTTGCGGGGGCTTAACTAAATGTTTGGCTATCTGGTAGATCGCTGTATAATAACCTTCCAGATGAGTACCAGCATAACTGGGGGTAGAAACAGGTACTACCTCCACGCTGGCTGTCTTTCCTTCCTTTTTCAGCTTCTCAACCATTAGTTCTACATCATCACCGATAGTTTCCGCCAGACAGGTAGTAGGAATGCCAATCATCTGTACCGATTGATATTGACGCAGAATATTGGCAAAAGCTCTCTCCAAATTGCTTCCTCCGCCATAAATGGCGTCTTTTTCTGTTAACGCCGTGGAAGCTATATCTACCGGTTCATTAAAATGTCCGCCTAAAAAGCGTCTCATATAAGTAGCACAGCCCTGGGAGCCATGCAGGAGGATAACAGTAGCTTCCACCCCTTTTAACGCCAGTACCGCTCCCAAAGGCATACACAGTTTGCAAGGATTGACTACAGCTTTGTACTCATGCTCAGCCATAGACATCACTCCTTGTCATCCGGGCAGCAGTTACCAGCTGGGACCAGACCGGGCTGAGCACAGTTGCTGCAACTTCACGGGCAAAATTGAGCATACCCTCATAGCCGGCAAAACTTTTCTTCCGTTCATGGTTAAAATCCACAAACCCCTTACCCGCCTTATAGGCCAGAGGTCGTTCTTTAACACCTCCAACAAGAACATCAGGCTGAAATTCAGCTAAAAAAGCGGATAACTCCAGGGCTCCAGCATCATCAATTATTACTCCTGTGTCTCCAAGCTCACGCTGAATTTGCTTGTATTCCTCAGCTTTCCCCGTCTGAGAACCAGCGATAACAACTTCCATTCCCAGATCCCGGAACATTTTAATTAAAGAGATGGTTTTAAATGCTCCTCCCATATAAACTGCTGCTTTTTTGCCTTTAAGCATCTGCTTGTATTGTTGTAATTCCCAGGTGATTAAATCTCTTTGTTTTATACAAAAACGACGGGCACGATATACGATTTCCTCATCCTGGCTGGCGAAAAACTGAGCAATATCCATCAACGCTTGTTCTGTATCCTGCAACCCGGCAAAACTTACTTGAAGATAAGGAATACCGTATTTTTCTTTCATTTTCCTGGCAAGGTAGGTCATTGATCCGGCACACTGAACAACATTTAATTTCGCCGTATGAGCGCGGGCAATCTCATCTACCCGGCCATCTCCAGTGAGTGTGCTAACCACCTCTATTCCCAGAGCCTCAAGATAGTTTTTGATCACCCAGAGTTCTCCGGCGAGATTAAACTCTCCTAAAATGTTGATACTTAAGGGTGAAACAGGGGGAGGAGCAGGGTGGGTGCCGATCAGTTTCAATAAGGCGTCACAGGCTGCCCGGTACCCTGCTGATTTGTTGCCCATAAATCCTTCTGACTGCACCGGAATAACACGAATTCCTGTTTCAGCTTGAATTTGCTTGCAGACGGCCTGCAAATCATCGCCAATGATTCCGGCAATACAAGTAGCATAAACAAATACTGCCTGTGGCCGGTAATCGCGAATTATTCCGCGCAAAGCCCCCGCCAATTTGGCTTCCCCGCCGAAAATCACATCTTTTTCCTGCATATCGGTGGAAAAACTGTTACGATACAAATCCGGTCCGGAGGTTAGACTGCCACGAATATCCCAGGTGTAAGCAGCACAGCCTATTGGCCCGTGAACCAGATGAGCCGCATCAGTTATTGGGTTTAATACCACTCTGGCGCCACAATAGACACACCCTCTCTGACTTAAAGCCCCTGCCAGGGAATTTACATCACAAACAACATCTGCTTCCTTATCCTTACGCTGGTAGCAGATTTGTTTTTCCCGGTCAGGCAGCAGGATATTTTTACAGTTTAATGCCATAATCTTTCCCTCCTTTCCGGAATAGAAACCTTACTGAACCAGCTCCAATCTGTGTTTTTCAATAAACATATCTTTCCAATCAAGCAGGGTATTGCCAATACGCTCGGCCAGCCAGGCCATTCCCCGGTAACCAACTAGAGGAAAATGCTGCAAATTAGCCCGATCCAGGACAGGAAAACCAACGCGAACCAGAGGTATTTTTTCTTCCCGGGCGATAAATTTTCCGTAGGTATTGCCCAGCAGTAAATCTACCTTTTCTTCCTTAATCCAGCCATGCAAAGTAAATAAATCCGCTCCATTTGCAACCCTGGCTTCAGGAGTCAGGGCCTCAACCTGCCGTTGCCAGCTGTCACTCCTGGTTCCGGTTACTACATAGGCTGGAATCAGGCCCAGGGTTTTGGCCATACCCACCAGCGCCAGGGTAAGGTCGGGATCTCCATAGATAGCCACCCGTTTACCATACCAGTGAGCATGGGCATCCAGTAACATATCCATCAACCGCCCTCTTTCCTCTTCCAATTCAGGCGGAATTGGTTTTCCTGTATATTTGGCCAGGGTCATCAAGAATAGGTCTGTATTTTCAACCCCAATCGGCACAGGTAGCACTTCTAAGGGCACTTTAAATTTTTCTTCCAGATACTCTCCAGCTAAGAGATTGGCTTCTTCTCCCAGGGCAATGGTAACCTGAGCATTGGCCATATCTTTAATGTCTTCGGTCCGGGTGCCACCGTCCTGATAAAGCTTTAATTCTCCAGTCATGGGCGCATCCAGCACACCGGACACATCCGGCAAGACAATAGCATCAATATCCATCAAGCTCAAGATGCGCTTTATTTCCCGCACATCACCAGGATTAACAAAACCCGGAAGCAAATTGATCCTGGTATTTTTTTCTCCTGGTGTGGCCAGGGCTTCTACCGCTGCTTTGATCATATTGGCAAAACCAGTGATATGACTGCCTACATAACTGGGCGTACTGGCACTGAAGATAATCAAATCTTCCGGTACTTCCCCTGTTTTCTTCAGCTCGGCAATAATTCCAGGAACATCATCCCCAATGGTTTCCGCTGAACAGGTAGTGTGCACAGCCACTACCTGCGGTCGATATATCTTAACCAGGTTTTTAATACCCTGCTTTAAGTTGGCACTTCCCCCAAAGACCACCTGGCCTTCAGAAAAGGAGCTGGTTGTACAGAGGGCCGGTTCCCGAAAATGCCTGGATAAATGCATGCGCAGATAAGAGGCACAACCCTGGGATCCGTGGCTGTGAGGCATACAGCCATGAATCCCCAGAGCCGCATAAACGGCTCCAATGGGTTGACAGGTTTTAACGGGATTAACGACTAATGCTTCCCGCTCAACAGCGTAATTGACTGCCTTCATCTTTTTTCCCCTCCTGTTTACATACTTGCCCAGGGTGGAGTAATTTGTTTCCACAGGGGATTGTTAATAGCCATATCCATATCCCGGGCAAATTGGATTGCTCCTTGAAAGCCAGTATAGGGCCCGCTATAGTCGTAAGAATGGAGCTGGCGGGAAGGTATGCCCATTTTCTGGGTCACATACCGGTCCTTAATCCCGGACAAAAACAGATCAGGTTTAATTTCTTTAATTAGAAACTCAGTTTCATAGTGGTTAAGATCATCTATTACAAAGGCCCCTTCTTTCATGTGCACCATCATGCCTTCGTAATTCATCAGGTGGTCAGGTAGTTCATGTTTTTTGCGCTCAATAAACTGTTCATCAAAAGGGGGTTTATGGCCTGGTTGCAGCTTAAAGGTATAATCATCAATGGTTTTATGATAGGGATGGGGTTTGATTTCAGGAATGATTTTTCTACCCTCATAATCATCCCGGTGGGCAAACTGGTAGCCCGCCATAATAACTTCCATCCCTAAATCAGCGCAAAGCTCCTGATAATGATGAGAACGGGAACCACCGGTAAAAATCATAACCTTTTTGCCTTTTAGCCGTTGCCGGTAGTATTCCAGTTGCGGCTGAATGACCGCCAGTTCCTCGGCTATCACTTTTTCCGTATTAGCGGTTAATTGTGGATCATCAAAAAACCTGGCCATTTCCCTTAAAGATCTAATGGTTGCTTCAATACCGATGTAGTTAACTTTCAACCAGGGCACTCCATATTTTTGCTCCATCATCTGGTTGGAATAATTGATGGAACGGTGACACATCAGGATAGATAGTTTAGCCTGATGAGCTCTGGCCAGGTCCTCGTATTTGGCATCACCGGTAAACACGCTGACTACCCGGTAGCCGATTCGCTCCAGCAAGGGCTTAATGACCCAGACATCACCCCCGATGTTATATTCACCGAAGATATTAATATCAAAAGGAGTTGGATTTTCCAGTTCCTGAGTCCCTACAACCCTGGTAATCACTCCGTTATTGGCAATATGGTGGCCTGCTGACTGGCTTACGCCTTTGTACCCTTCACAGCTGAAAGCCAGCACTTTAACCCCCAGTTCCTCTTCGGCCTTTTTTGCTACGGAATGAATATCATCTCCGATTAAGCCCACAGGGCAAGTAGCATAAATCCCGATGTATTTAGGTTTAAAGATTTCATAAGCTTCCTTTATCGCCTGATAGAGCTTCTTTTCTCCACCGAAAACAATGTCCTTTTCCTGCATATCAGTGGAGAGGCAATAGTGATTGAAATAATCATAACCTTCTTCGGGAGTGGCAAAATTTCTTCTCGTGTTCCAGGTATAGAAACCGCAACCAATCGGGCCATGGGTTATATGCAAAACGTTTTTGATCGGTCCCATCACCACTCCTTTACAGCCGGCATAAGTACAGCCCCGGTTGGTCATAATGCCAGGAATAGTGGAAACATCCGCCAGAATGTGCTGGTCAGGAGCAGCCGGGTCAATTACCACCATATGTTGTTTTCTTTCCTTGGCAATTTTAGACGGATAATGTTCTAACATCTTTTCAAGGATCTGCTTGTGCCTTGCTTTTTCTATAGCCATAGTTCCACCCCTTCTCAGTTTGTTAATCCAGTAACCCGTATTCAATCAGCAATTTCTCCAGCTCATCCTGATGTAGAGGAGTAGGAATAACAAACATGTCATTTTCATCGATATTTTTTGCCAGACTGCGATACACATCAGCCTGAGGGGCTGTTGGGTCATAATCAATCACAGTCTTTTTATTGATCTCAGCCCGTTGCACTATATTGTCCCTGGGTATAAACTGAATCAGCTGTGTTCCCAGTTTTTTGCAAAAAGCTCTGATCATTTCCTCTTCGTTTTCAACTTTTCTACTGTTGCAGATAATACCACCGAGACGCACCCCGCCCTGGTGAGCATATTTACGGATACCCTTGCAAATGTTGTTGGCCGCATACATTGCCATCATTTCCCCACTGGTAACAATATAGATTTCCTTGGCCTTGCCTTCCCGAATCGGCATGGCGAAACCTCCGCAAACCACATCCCCCAGAACATCGTAGAAAACGTAGTCCAGCTCCTGTTCATAGGCATCCAGGTTCTCCAGCATATTAATGGCAGTAATAATACCCCGACCGGCACATCCCACCCCGGGTTCTGGTCCACCGGATTCCACGCACTTAATACCACCAAAACCCAGTTTCATAATATCTTCCAGCTCTACCATGCCCTCGCCTTCTTCCCGCAACACATCCAGTACCGTTCTCTGGGCCAGCCCATGTAGAATCAAACGGGTGGAATCAGCTTTGGGGTCACAGCCCACAATCATTACCTTTTTCCCTGCTTCCGCCAGAGCTGCCGTCAAATTCTGGGTGGTTGTAGACTTGCCTATCCCGCCTTTTCCATAAATAGCTATTTGTCGCATTAATATCGCCTCCTGAATTGTTAAAGTATAATTCTTCGCTCCTCTCCAACAAAAAACGGAGTCATTCGCAATTGCTTCGCGAATGACTCCGTTGCCACAGTAGGCACTTCCCTGCACCCTATTTTCATTTGTTAATGCAAAAAAGGCTTTTCAGAATCCCACCTTCTGAAAAGCCCCATCGCCTTGGAGTACTTCGTCGTACTGAATTTTACAATGCTATAATACAACAGGTTGTTATTGTTGACAACAGTTTAAACAAATTTATACTGTATACTTTTCCTTCAATTTCTTGGCCAGTTCCTTTAACAACCGAAAGGCCCTGGTCACGGTGGCATCCCCATCAGCATTGATCAAACAACAGCGAGCCGGAGCCAGCCAGGCCTGTTTTACTAGCAGCTCCCGGTCTACACCGTGCTGGGCCAGATAATCCCAGTATTCCTCCAGTTTGCCGAGCAAATAAGGCAGGGCATATTGCTCCTGTTCAGCAGTCAGGGTAGGAATAATTCCCCAGGCAATAATTCCGCCCCGTTCCAGAAAGGCCTTGATTTCCCCGGTATAGCGGGAGAAAATGCGGCCACAGCCCAGGGCATCCAGGGATAAAATATCCAGCTCAATCTCCCGCAGCAGAAAGGCCCAGTCCGGGTTGCCGCAGAGATGCACTCCTTTCGGCCCCTCCAGCATGGTGAGAAAACGGGCGTAATCCTCCCTCGCCCTCTCACTGGTATAGCCGGAAAAGGAACCGAAGATTATCTCCAACCCCGGCTCGTCCAGCCAGACAAAAGCATTGGGATTTTTGGCCGTCAGTTCCCGGTACTGGACATTCACTTTTCGGGCCACGAAATCGAATAAGAGCTCCCGCACTTCTGGATGATAGATGATGGGCTTACGCTCCTCATCAGTGATTTTCAAGCCCATGCTGACCGGGCCAATAGCCTGGCCCCGAATAGCCTGGTAAGACTTTAAATCCCGGGCCAGAAAACGGCGGTAAACCACAGAATATTTTTCTGTCAAAGTAAAGTTATTTTCATCTTCTGTCAACAAAAGATAATTCTCCAGTTCATTATAAAAAGCTGGCAGACTGAAATTTACCCTCTGGTTCTGCTCGTCAATGCTGATGCCGGGAAAATGCTCGGTAATCTGTACATACATATCCTCATAGTAACTCACTTTAGGCAATTGCGGCCAGAACGGAATATCCAGGGACAAAGCCAGATCCAGAGCTTGTTCAATGTCGGTGTGGGGCATAATGCCCATTGCCGTTGTCGCTAAATCTCCCTTCAACACAAAAACCACCCCCACCATCATTATAACAGATAGCAGGGAGTGGTCCTGTGTTTTACATCACATTACTGTTCCTTTTTGACAAAGGTGTCTTTGCCCTCGCACTGGGGACACTTTTTCGGCTTACAGCGCCCTTCCTTTTCATAACCGCACTGGGTGCACTGGAATACGGCCATCTTCGCTCACCTCCTTCTTAGAGAAAAGGATTGCTGACCTTTTCTTCCCCAATGGTAGTCTGAGGCCCATGCCCGCAATATACCTCTGTCTCATCGGGCAGGGTCAGTAAACGGTTGCGGATGGACTGCAGCAGCTGGGTATAACTGCCGCCGGGAAAATCGGTGCGGCCGATACTGCCGGCAAATAAGGTATCACCGGCAATAACAAACCCATCTCCTAGCAGGCAAATCCCACCGGGTGTATGGCCCGGCGTATGCAGAACTTTCAACTCAATTTGCCCCAGGCGAAGGATATCCCCCTCTGCCAGGGTCCGGTCGGCTGGTTTGAGGGCCAGATTAAACCCCATCAGCAAGGATAGATTCCCGCGGCTGCTGGTCAGCATTTCCGCATCCAGGCTGTGGATTAGCACCTCGGCTCCTGTAGCTTCCCTTAACTGGTCATTGCCAGCCACATGGTCGTAATGCCCATGGGTATTAACGATATATTTCAGCTTCAACCCCTGTTTGTTCAGTTCCTGCAGAATCCGGGGGACATCCCCACCTGGATCCACAACCAGCGCTTCCCGGCTTTCCTTATCGCCGAGCAGATAAAAGTTGGCTCCCAACATACCCACGGGAAACCAGGTAAAAATCATTTCCTTTTCACCCTCCTTCTTTATTAATCATAACAAAAAACAAGGCCGCTTTCAAAATTCAGCGGCCTTGTCCATTATTACACAGTTTGTGGTTCAGCATTAGGGGTATTTGGGGCTTCATTTACAGTTTGTACCCTGTTTACAGTAGTTCCGCAGGCAGGACAGTGCTGCCAGTCAGCATTCAAGCCCTTTCCGCATTTTACACAATAAGCCCGGGCCTGATTGTTTTTAAAGAATACACTCTTGTTATCTCCCTCGGTGAGATACTTTTTCAAAAAGACTACCAGTCCCACTACTAATCCAACAATCAATAAAATGGCAAATAGGTATATGGCAAAATTGAAAATCCCTGTCAGCAATCCGGTAAAATCCCCGTTTTGCAAACCAAAACCTGATGCGTTGGTCTGCATGTGATTGGCCATGCCAGTCATAACACTTGGGTCATAAGGCATATGTCCCACACTGCCGGAAATGTTGAACTGCCCGTATACCGGCATGTGCCCCATGGGCATTTGTCCCGTCGCCATTTGATCCATTGGCATTGGCCCCATTGGCATTTGAGCCATCGGCATTGGCCCCATTGCCATTTGGTCCATTGGCATTTGTCCTTGGGACATAGAACCCATCATATCCATATCCATTCCCATGTTGTTCATAGAGCCACCAGAACCGCCCATTCCGCCCATCATCATCATCGTCCATTCCTCCTTTTACTTACTTCTATTTGACTTACATCATAGGCATGTTGGACATACCACTATTCATATTGGCTTTCATTTGCTCGTGTAATTGATGTAGCGTCTGCCGCATTTGCTGCATCTGCATTCTCATCATTTGCATGTTGTAGTACATAGCAGGTAACATATTATTGTAATATTCTGCTTGCCCCTGGTTCATCTGGAAGTGCTGTGGCATATTCCCCATATAATTGTGATTGGGATAACCTTCAAATGCCTGACCCTGGTACTGAACAACCGCAGCTCCCTGTTGCCCGTGTACCATTGCCAAACCGCCATGGGCGCTACTGTCACCACCTGATATGGCCTGGATTAGATTTAAGCCCAGAATACTGAAAACCAGACCTGCCAGGGAGACTACCGCCAATCTAAGCCACCTGTTATCCATATTCTCCAACACCTCCTTTCTCTAGTGCATTGGCATCTGGTAATAGTTATGCATTGGTCGACCATACGGCATATAATTCATATGCCCGCCTTGATTAATGAAACCCCAAGGGCCAAAAAACAGATCAAGGATAAGGTTTAAGATGATTATCGCAATGAAGGAAAACAAGGCTAATTTAAACCACTTGTTCATTGTTCTTCCCCCCCTCTTTGTTGTTTTCTATTGCCTGGCCGCAGCTGGGACAATATTCCCATTCGGCCAATAATTCCTTACCACACTGGAAACAGTCTTTTTTCAAACTTTCTTTACACCGGGGGCAAAAACGAAATTCTTCCGTTAAGCGTTCTCCGCATTTGGGGCATACCAATTGATTCCCCTTCATTTTGTCCACAAGCAGACTGAAATCGACAGTATTAAACTCGGCCAAATACTGTTTACCCCATTCGTACAATCCTGCCAGGACCCCTACCAGAACCAGTATCCATAAAATTTTGATTGTTAAATTGATCAAACCAAATAATAATCCTCCTATAGCTACACCTGTAGCCGCTGTTCCTGGTAAATATTCCCTATACGTTCCTGGAGTTGAAGATATCTGGGAAAAAATCAACCATAATAAAAGTACCCCACCCAACACAATTACTACATTTTTCCAGTTGGTGTTGTTTTCTTGTGGCTTACCCATCCCTGTCACCTGCCTTTCTGTAGAAAAGTCAGCAGTTCTTTACATTTGTCCTGTAGTCAAATGATGAATGAAATATCCAATTGCGCCTATGATCGCCAGGGAAACGACTACAATTGCAGCAATCATTCCCTTGTTGTTCATACCATTACCTCCTTTCTTCTCTTGCTCTAGTTTAATCCTAAAACAACGTTATGGAGTTTTTATGGAGAATGGGAAAAATCTGCGAAAAAAATTTTTTCCATCTGATTAAGCTGATTCTCCATAACTTCCAACTGCCAATCCATATTCGCAATAATAGCGCCATAATTAACCGGTTGCATTACGGGCGAAAAATTACTACTGTTGCCATGATTATGATTCTCCTGTCCTGCTCCAAGAGTTTGTAATACTCCTAACGAAAATACGCTCAAAAACAAAAACGCAGCTGAAATATAGGCAAGCCGTAACCATTGTGGCTGTTGCCCTTTAGAACGACCTGTTCTTTTTCCAGTTTCTGGTTCAGCCCAGACCAGCGTCCGGTCAATTGCCTTCAATGCCAGCAACCCCAGACCAATTACCATTACCACTATCATTAAATAAACATATAGATTTCCCACCTGAGCCAGGTTATACATATCCTTCACCCCGCTAAAACCAAAGTACTAACAACAAGACCACTCCACCGGCTAAAATAGGTACAAGCAAAAATATTGCCACAGTAGTCAAAAAAGCCATCCCTTCCAGCAATGATGTTAATAGATGGTGTCCGGATAAATTCCCCATACCGTGGTCTTCTGCTCCCTGCCTTAGTAAAATAGCTGGCGTGATTTGCCCGGCATGATGGACTTTCATCATCCCTCCCATACTCAGTCCCATACCGGTCATCTGTTCCGACAGGTTTTGCCGGTTAGCAAACAAACCGGCCAAAGTTAGAAAGCCAAATAAAATCACCAGAATCCAAAAACTCGATTTTTTATCCATTCTTTCGCACCCTCCTCATCTTGAGGATGGCCCCAATAAAGGCTCCGGCAAAAATCGCCGGGAATACCAGAGCTCCGGTTTTGGTCAACAAGGCACTGACAAAACCATGATTTTCTAAAGCCCAGCCCATGAGAGAGTTATGCATGGCACTCATCATGCCATGCATCCACCTCATCGTTTGTTCCTCCGTCGGTCCTGGACTAAAAAGGGATATAATCACTCCGGTCATGACAAAAAAATAAAAAGTAGCACTAAACCAAGCTAATAATTTATACCAGCTTTTTTTTAACATTTTATCCTTCCCCCAGTTCCAGCGGTAAACCGTGGGCCTTATCGTATATGTGCCAAATTATTACCGGCACTGAAATAAGGGTTAAAAGATCATGGATTACTACTGCAAAAGCAAGAGTAACATGAGAAAAACCTTCACAAACCCAAATCAAAATTCCGCTGAAGGCAAAAAGTAATGTTGATACCAGTACGAAAATACCCATCCCTGATTTTTTTACCACCAGCCAGGCAGTACTTCCCTGATAATGACCTGATAACTTGGTTACCTCAATGAAAACGGCGACTAGAGTCAGCAGTATAAATACTGCGGCCAGAGTCCGGTGTAAATAATCGGCCCAGGCCAGTTGATAATCCATCAACCAGCCAGTTTTAGCCCCCATCAACACCAGGCCGCTAATCAGCAATAAACCGAAGACAACTGCATACAACCAGTGCAGGAGAAAATCAAGCTTAATTTCTTTCACTTGCCGCCTCACTCCCACAATAGGGACAACAATTCCAGTGGTTCCCCAATGTCTGCCCACAATTTAGACACACCCTCCTGCTGTCCACCTGCCTAACTAATTGTTGCCACAGCGGTCCAGCCTGTTCTTTCAGCAAACTGTAAAACCCGTAAATAAACATTCCTACCAGAACAAGCATTAATAACTGGATAACAACGTTAATTATCCCTGTATATTTGACCATCATCTGATTGGGACCGAAGAGCAGGGAAAAGAGTAAATCAAAAAAGATTAATCCTAGTACCAGTACCAGCAAGACCCTTATGAGCTCATTATTTTTCAGTTCACTTAGCATCAGACATCACTCTTTCCTGCCTGCGCCTGGGGTTTAAGCAGGCTGTTAATAAACCCGACCAGGGAAGCAAAAATACCGAACAGAGATAAGAACAAGATTCCATAAATTACGTATACTACTGAATTGACGTTGAGTAAGTTAGCTAAACCACCCAATCCTCCTGTATGGCTGGCGTTCTGATGTCCGCTGGCCATCTGATTGTTAGGTTGGGTATTGGGTTGGGTATTGGGCTGGATATTGGGCTGGGTACCGGGATATTGATATGGCACATAGTTCTGATAAGGTTGGACCGGATAAGGATATACTGGATAGTAATAGGATTGAGGCTGTTGCGGTTGAACCAGGTAGTAATTTACACCGGCTTGCCGGGTTTGGTTTATATCCTGAGCCATTGCTTTTTGCGCTATATCCAGCAAAGTTAACCCCTGGGCCATCTTGTAAATACCGGTATGGATTTTCTCCATATCAACCCCATCACTTTTTTTCGTCTGTCCCCCATTCTTCTCCCCGGGCAAATCTCCCGCCTGTGGCTGGCTATCATACATTTGCCCACCTAAAATCAACTCTGCTCCCTGTTTAATAATTGAATTTGCTTCCTCCATTTTTTTCAAAGTCTCTTCCGGAGCGGCGATTTCCTTAACAATAATCTTGGGGGTTTGTTCGCTGGCATCTTTTGGCTTTTCTTTCGGTATCTGTTCTTGCATCTGGTCCTGGTTCTGTTGCTGCGCTACATTATGCCCATTGGAATTACCGTGATTGAACCCTACTAAAGCTCCTCCCACTGCGACAATTACTACCAAAACAACAATTAACGACCCCAAAATCCACTTTAATACCCTCATTCTTTTTTCCTCCTTTGTTTTTATCTATTGGGTATGGTTACAATAACTTCTGTCCCCTTCCCCACCTCACTGGTAACCTGTATTTTCCCTTGATGAGCCTCTACAATAGCCTTGACAATAGCCAAACCGATACCGGCACCTCCGGTAGAACGAGCGCGGGAAGCATCTGCTCGATATAAACGGTCAAAAATATAGGGTAGATCCTTTTTAGCAATACCTATACCGTTGTCATTTACAACGATGTGGCTCAAGCCGCCCCGTTGAAACACATTAATAAAAACCTCACCACCTTCCGGAGTATATTTCAAACTATTGGTTAATAAGTTAACAACAACTTGCCCAATTTTTTCCCGGTCAGCAATGATTTCACACGGCTGCCCGCTGAAAGTCAGGGCAATCTTTTTTTTATAGAAATCCCGTTGAAAATTAGTTATAATGTTATTTACCAAACTTGACAAATCAAACTTAACTTTATTGAGTTCTATCTGTCCGGTATCGTATTTATTAAGTTTTTCCAGATCATTTACCAGACTGGTCATTCTTAAAATTTCCTCATGACAGCTGATTAACCGTTCTCTGGTTGGCTCCCAAATCCCCTCTATTAAAGCCTCTAGATGACTTTGCAAGGTTGCTAAAGGTGTTCGCAGCTCATGGGCTATATCTGCAGTTAATCGCTTATTGCTTTCCTCCTGTTCTCGCAAATCCTCTTCCAGTTGTTTTATTGCATAGGCCAATTCTTTTATTTCACTGATTTTAGTATCGATCAATTTATCGCGAAAACTTTGCCGTCTTGACGCTATCTCTTTAGCCGCTTCTACTATTGCCCCTAATTGACGGCCCATTGTTTCAGAAATTCGGGTACTGAACAATAAAACCATCAAAAAAGAAATTCCAGCTATTACTAGCAACGATTTATTCAATGAATTTAAGAAAAGGATGTCATGTTCATTTAAAAAATAAGTATCATAATAACTAATTGTTAATTTCCCAATGGACAAATTATCCGGGCTTTTAAGCGGATATTCTTTAGTAATCAACGAAGGCTTGACAGTTTTAAAATATACCCCTGCCCGTGCCTGGATCTGTTCCAGCGTCTGCCGGTATGTTTGTGGATCAATCTGTTGCGGTGACCACAGGGTCTGACCCTGGCTATCTGTTAGAGTTATTAAATAACCTTTCGCCAACATTTCCTGACCTGATTTGCTGATTTGCTCCCGATTCCATTTACCATCCCTGTAAAATTCGGTAAATTCTTTTACAATTTTAAGATGTTCCTCACTCTGCAGTTCATGGATATAATTTAAAAAATGCTCGTTGATCAGCATGTGCGTGGCAAGGGTAACCAGAAAAATTGTCACTACCGCCAATGCACCATGGGTTAACAGCATCAACCAGCGCAAACGCAGAATTATCAGCCTCCTCCTCCGAATTTATAACCAAAGCCATGCACTGTTAAAATAAACTGAGGGTGTTTGCTGTCCTTTTCAATTTTCTGTCGAAGATTTTTGATATGAGTATCAATAGCACGTTCATTACCGGTGTAATCATAACCGAAAACCCTGATTACCAATTCATCCCGGCTAAAAACCCGTTGCGGGTTTTTACACATGGTTATCAAAATCTTGTATTCACTGGGAGTTAAATTTATATGTTTCCCCTCCACTTTAACTTCATGGGTAATTGTATCAATTTCTAAATAGCCATTGGCAAAAGTCAATTTATCTGACTTTATCTGCTCAGAGTCATCTGTCCTTCTTAATATTGCTCTCACCCGGGCCATTAATTCCTGGGGGCTGAAAGGTTTGACAATATAATCGTCTGCCCCTAATTCCAAGCCATTGATTCTGGATTCTACCTGACTTTTAGCAGTTAGCATAATAATGGGAACCCCGGATTTCTTTCTTATCTCCATACAAACTTTTTCACCACTGATATCAGGCAACATTAAATCCAAAATAATCAAGTCGGGATTAAATAATTGAAACCTCTTCAACGCCTGGCTCCCATCAAAGGCACAATCTACCTTATAACCTCCTTTTTGCAGGTAAGAGGTAATAACCTCAACAATTTTTTTCTCGTCATCTACTACCAGGATTTTCTTGGGAAACGCCAAATTTATCACCTCCTGTCGTAGTTTCAATTATTTTAGTGTAGCTAATTTCTTTCTACGATAATATTCAACAACAAATTTGTGTAGATTTTATGTAAAAACCGTGAAAAATTTGCGAACTAAGTCACTTTCTCTACACAGAATCTCCACATTCGACATGTAAAATGATGTCAAAAGGAGGTAATGCTATGCACAGGATAAACAGGCGCGATTTTTTAAGATATTCCGGCTTTGCAGGATTTTCTTTGCTCACAGGAGGAATCGGAGCTATCCTTGAAGGCTGTACCATTCACTCAACCAAAACACCGAAAAGTTTTGTCACCCCTTTGATTGTTCCTGACACCGCTGGACCTCTAGCTCTTTATAAACCCGATTCTGAAAATTTTAAAATAGAAGCAGGTACAGCGAAATTAAAAATCGTCAATGAGAAAGAATCTTTATTAAATGTATATAAAATAAAACACCAGGAAAAAACTCTAATTAACCCAACAATATTGGTGCAAAAAGGCCAGGAACTCAGGGTCACCCTGGAGAACGGTCTATCCGAAGATACTATAATTCACTGGCATGGTTTAATGGTGGAAGATAAAATGGATGGTCATCCTGCTTATGCTATTAAACCTGGTGAAAGGTATGAGTATAAATTTAAAGTGAAAAATCGTGGTGGTACATACTGGTATCACCCTCATCCAGAAAACCTTACTGCAAAACAGGCATATAAAGGATTAGCGGGAATTCTACTGGTTGAAGATGATGAGGAACTGCAGCTGCGTCAATCTCTGGAATTGGAACTGGGAAAAAACGACATACCTCTGGTAATCCAGGATAAGCGTTTTGACCAAGCAGGTAACATACTATATAACCCTGATGATATGGAAAAAATAATGGGTTTTCATGGAAACAAGGTTCTGGTAAACTTAACTTTAAATCCGCTCCTCAAAGTAGCCAAAAAATTTTATCGTTTCAGGATATTAAATGGTTCTAATGCCAGAATCTATTGTTTATCGTTGCATAGTGAACAGCGAAGGGATTTTATCCCTATCTACTTAATAGGAACTGATGGTGGTCTTCTTGATAAACCATACAAAATTAATAAATTTTTTATCTCTCCAGGGGAAAGAGCTGACATACTGGTTGATTTCACCTCATTCAATACCGGTGAGGAATTGTTTTTTAAAAGCCTGGCCTTCGACCCTATGGACAATGAAGATGCAGAAAACATGGATAATATGGGTATGCAACATGATTCATTAAAAGCAGGAGAAGAAATTAATATACTCAAAATTGTCATCCACCGGGAAACAGAAAAAACGTTTAAAATTCCCCAAAACTTATCTAGCCTAAAACCAATTAATATTAAGGATTCATTGACCAGAAAATTCAGGTTATCATTTACAGGTAAACAGTGGCAAATTAATGGTCAAACTTTTAATATATCGCAGTTTCCTGTAATTGTTAAGAAACACAGCAAAGAAATATGGGAAATTGCTAATGATAAAAAAAGCATGCCTCATCCGATGCATTTGCATGGTTTTATGTTTCAAGTTCTGCAGCGTTTGAATAGCCCGAAACAAGTACAGGACCTTGCTATTGACCAAAGTGGTCGAACCGCTATGGACCTGGGTTGGAAAGATACGGTTTTAATTTGGCCAGGGGAAACAGTAAGGATAGCCATCGACTTCACCCATGATTTCACCGGAGATCAGGTTTACCTGTTTCATTGCCATAATCTCGAACATGAAGATCTCGGCATGATGCTCAATCTAAAAGTTAAAGAATAAAAAACAAAAGCCCTCAACCCCTTCTTTCGGTACAGGTTGAGGGCGTAATTATCTTTAATTACCTCAAAGACAGTAGACTAAATTCTTCTTTTTCTACACTATCGGAATTCTTAACAAAACGTTTACTCAGTATTCTGGCATTCTTCCAGGCACCTAAAGCATTAAGCATAATGGGGTTTTCGGCAAATAGCAAAGGCACGGGCTCCAATAATTCCTTGATAATATCTTTATATAACAGCGAACCACCACCATATAAAATTAGTCCGGAAATATCCGGCAACTGGATGCCTGCAGCTGTCGCCTTGGAAATAAACTCTTCTATCAATTGTCTACCTTCCTGTTCTATGTACTGCCGACATATCTGATTGAATTCAGGTATTTCTTTGCCATAACATAGTAAATTTCCGTCACCAATAATAACACTATCTACTTTATGCCTTGGTATACTCACTTTATATTCAGTTTTTATGTAGTCTAAAATTCGGTTTGCGGGATCAATGGTCCCACGGTCAATCCCAAAAAAAGTACGCGGTTCCAGATTGTCCAGCACAGTTACGTCAGAGGTTAATGAGCCGATATCTAGCCCCAAAATCATCTTTTCCCCAAAACGGCTTGCCACTTGCTGTATAATTTCTCCTTCTTCATCATACATCAGTGCATTTAAAGCACAGAGACCTTCGGGCTGAATATCCACTTCCAATATATCAAATTCCACTTCCACTCCATTAAATATCGGATTTAAGAATTTAACTTTATGAGTTCCAAGCAAGGAATTACGCAAAATATTAATATTATCCTGTTGATTAGCAAAATATTCCTCGGTTGGTAGCATTGTGCCGAGAATTATTTCTTCTTTTATCTGCTTACAGTTGGGTTTCAGCAGCGAAACTGCAATCGCAGTCAAGAGGACAATTCTAGTTTGCAAATCTTTGGCCTTGCCCTTATGCCGGTCAGCAACAGTCCTCTCTTTTATGATACCTCTGTTAAAATTATAGGCCATTTTTCCGACGAAATATCTGCCCAGATTTTGCCCGGAGCTCAAGATTTCTACTTCCAGGAGGTTTAACGGGTTACGAGTATCATCATTTACAACTCTTCTGGCATGCCAGGGAGCCGATATATTTAATATACAAAATTCCCTTTTTGTAGGCCCGATAATTTTAAATGCATCATTACCCAAATCTGCACCCACGGTTAAATAATCCTTCATCGCTTCCACCCCTCAAGTTTAGTTTAGCTAAGGTAATTATACCTAATCCAAGTAAACCTATCAACATATTCTGGTTTATTTCCCATTATTCGACATTTATTCTGATAAATCGATTGGTTTCGCTTTTGACATTTACTTGCTTTGTATTTTATGATAACATTAGAATATTTTTTTCAGAGGTGAATCGTTTTGGCTGGTTCAATTGATACATGTGAAAAATGCGGGAAGCCTGTCAGAGAAGAATGGAACTACTGCCCTTTTTGTAAACATCAGCCAGTACTTACCCGCTGTCCGCATTGTCTAAAAAAAGTAAAACTGCGCTGGCAGTATTGTCCTTTTTGTCGCGCCAATATCAAGGGAAACCGCACGACTGCCACAATAAACGCAGAAGCTAATGCCTGGCTCCGAGCAATATTGGAATCCACTGTAGCCACGAAATAATGCCGGCAAAAAATTTGCCGGCATTTCCTATCTGCTTTTTTAAAATATGCGTTTACTGTCCAGCAACATGGTCACCGGGCCGTCATTGGCCAGCTCTACCAGCATTTCGGCCTGGAATTGGCCAGTCGCCACTTTTATCCCATGTTCTTCCAGCAAGGCCCTTACCCGCTCATAAAGGGCCAGAGCCTGTTCCGGTGGCGCCGCTTCAGTAAAACTGGGCCGCCGTCCTTTGCGGCAGTCGCCATAAAGGGTGAACTGGGACACCAGCAATACCTCTCCACCGCTATCCTTTACCGACAGGTTGAGTTTACCCTCCTGGTCGGGAAAAATGCGGAGATGGGCAATTTTCTCTGCCAAATAGCGGGCATCTTCCTCCCTATCGTCCTGCCCTACTCCTAATAACACCACCAAACCAGGTCCGATTTCCCCTATAACTTGACCGGCTACTGTTACCCGACCGTAACGGGCCCGTTGCACTACTGCCCTCATCCCTCTTCCTCCTATGCCCCTGGTGCGGTCCGCCGAATCTCATAAACATCCCGCACCTTGCGAATGCGATTGATGATATAATTTAGCTGTTCCAGCCCCTTGACCTCCAGGACCAGCTCAATGGCTGCCTGGTTATTGCGCAGGCTGCGGGCTGAAACGGAATTGGCCGAAATCTTTAGATCAGACAGTACAGCCATCACATCAGACAACAGTCCGGCCCGATCCATGGCTGCTATTTCCAGCTTGACCTGGTAATTATCAGTATATCCCTGTTCCCAGGTAACTTCAATAATTCGTTCTTTTTCCGTCTCCTGAAAATTAACCACATTATGACAGTCAGCCCGATGAACCGATACCCCTTTACCCCGGGTCACATAGCCTACGATAGGGTCGCCGGGTACAGGGCTACAGCAGCGGGCCAGGCGCACCAGCAGGTTGTCCATTCCCCATACCATGATGCCCTGGTTGGCCCGGCCTCCCCCTTTCCAGGGCTTCACCACATCCTGGGCCTCCTGCAGTTCACTGGCCGCGGTTTTGGGGCGCTGGGCTTTTTCCCGCTCCTCCTTGAGTTCCTTGATTTTGTTCAAAACCTGGACAGCCGTAAAAGTGCCATCCCCAACCGCAGCCAGCAAATCCTCTGGCGAGCTGACGGTAAACTTGCGGCAAATCTCCTGTAATCTCTCCTGTTTAATATCCTCCAGTTCCAGCCCCGCTTTGCGGGCCTCTTTTTCCAGCAGCTCCCGGCCGCGCAGAATATTCTCTTCCCTTTTCTCCCGCTTAAACCATTGTTTGATCCGGTTTTTGGCCTGGGGAGTCTGCACCAGCTGCAACCAGTCCCGGCTGGGAGCTGCCTGCCTGCTGGTAATAATTTCCACAATATCCCCGTTTTTTAACTTATAATCCAGGGGAACAATCTTGCCATTGACCTTGGCCCCTACACAGCGATGCCCCACATCGGTATGAATGCGATAAGCAAAATCAATGGGTACCGAACCGGCGGGCAGTTCTATTACATCCCCTTTGGGAGTAAAAACAAAAACCGATTCATCAAAAAGGTCAATTTTAAGGTTTTCAATAAACTCCTTGGCATCCCCCAGCTCCCGTTGCCACTCCAGAATCTGCCGCAGCCAGGTCAGTTTCTCATCCAGTTCTCCCGGTTCCTTGATACCCTCCTTATAACGCCAGTGGGCCGCAATCCCGTATTCGGCAGTACGGTGCATTTCCCAGGTGCGAATTTGCACTTCCAGGGGTTCGCCATTGGGCCCAATCACTGTGGTATGCAAGGACTGGTACATATTCTGCTTGGGCATGGCAATATAGTCTTTGAAACGGCCCGGCACCGGCGTCCAGAGGGTATGGACAATCCCCAGGGTGCCATAACAGTCCTTGACATTATCCACAATTACCCGCACAGCAATCAGGTCATAGATTTCCGACAGATCCTTCTGTTGTTGCCACATTTTCTTGTAGATCGAATAAAAATGCTTGGGCCGCCCGGAAATTTCAGCCCCAATCCCCACTGCCGCCAGTCGTTCCGACAATTCCTTTATTACCTGATTGATCAGGGCTTCCCGTTCAGTCCGCTTTTTGGCTATCCGCTCCACCAGTTCGTAGTACATCTCCGGTTCCAGGTAGCGAAGAGAAAGGTCCTCCAGTTCCCATTTGATGCGGAAAATCCCCAGGCGGTTGGCCAGGGGAGCATAAATATCCAGGGTTTCGGCAGCGATTTCCTTTTGCTTGCGGGGTGATTGAAACTTGAGAGTGCGCATATTGTGAAGGCGGTCAGCCAGCTTAATCAGAATTACCCGAATGTCTCTGGCCATAGCCAGCAACATTTTGCGCCAGTTTTCCGCCTGTTGCTCTTCCTTGGAGCGGTACTCAATCCGGCTCAGCTTGGTCACTCCATCTACCAGCAAAGCCACTTCATCCCCGAATTCCTGCCGGATCTCCTCCAGGGTCACCTCGGTGTCTTCTACCACATCATGCAATAAAGCAGCCGCAATGGTTACCAGATCCAATTCAAGCTGGGCCAGGATATAGGCTACTGCCAGGGGATGGGAAATGTAGGGTTCCCCTGACTGTCGTACCTGGCCAGCATGGGCTGCCGCCGCTTTTTGATAAGCCTTTTCCACCAGACTCAAATCGGCCTGGGGGTTAAAATTGCGGATTTTCCGCACCAGGTCCTGCCAGCATTTGGTTTTATCCGCCATCTCCCATCCCCTCCTTTCCTGGCAGTTACTCTGCATTTAGTACTGGACCAGGGAAAAAACCTCTTTATCCCCCAGTTGTTTGCGCCCTTCCAGATAAGTAAGTTCAATCAGGAAGGCCAGCCCTACTACCTGCCCTCCCAGTTTTTCCACCAGTTCCACCGCTGCCCGGGTAGTACCACCGGTGGCCAGCAGGTCATCAACCAGTAAAATTCTTTGACCTGGCTGAATGGCATCCAGATGGATTTCCAGGGCATCTTTACCATATTCCAGCCCGTATTCCATTTTCGCAGTTTCAGCCGGCAATTTGCCGGGTTTACGTAAAGGAACGAATCCACAGCCCAGTTCATAGGCTACCGGGGTGCCGATAACAAAGCCGCGGGCCTCCGGGCCTACTACCAGATCGATTTTTTCATCCCGGAAACGGTTGGCGATTTCCTGAACCGCAGCCCTTAGGGCCTGTCCATCTCTGAGCAGAGTAGTAATGTCCTTAAAACGAATACCCGGTTTAGGGAAATCAGGAATGATGCGAATTTTATCTTTAAAATTCACTTTAGTGCCTCCTTCAGCCAGTTTTCAAAATCATTATAATGCCAGGACCTCAGTTTTTGCAACCAGCAATCCAGCTCCTGTCGCCGCTGTTGACACTCAAGATACAAAGGCGATGCAGTCAGATCTTTTTTGCGGGCAGGCAGGGGTTTTTTGCGCAGCTGCCAGTACAGGCCCTCGCGCCGTAACTCCACCAGGTCCAGTTCGGCAAAAATCCGCCAGGCCATTTGCCAGCCAGGTGCAGGAGCCAGATCAGAATAAAATTCCGGCGTCTCCCGGTAGTAATTGGCCAGTCGTTCCCGGTCAGGCCAGTGTTCCTCTGCCAGTCTGCTCAGTTCCTCCAGCTCCCTGGTGCCATAAAGGAGCCAGAGCGGCCGCCCCGGGACCAGACTGGCCAACCAGAGAGCCAATTCCGGCGTAGCAGGCGGATCATAAAAGAGTACACCAGCCCAATCCTTTCCCTGTAATCGCTGGTCCGGCCGGGACACAAAACCGATATCTTCCAGGGAGCGATTCCGAAGCAACTGCTGCAAAAACTCCCCTTTCGCCGGGTCAGTAACATACACCAGCCAGGGCCCCCTCCCCTCCGGCAAGTTAGCCAGAAAGGCTGGCCGATCGGCACACTGACGCTGGTCATTCACCTGCCAGTTCCCCTGTCCTCCTAATGAAGGAAGCACCGGCTGCCAGAAGGGGGAGCTTTGATAGGGGTTGTCTCCCCGCCAGCTATTTTTCAGATCCTTAACCTGGGCCTGGACCAGCCGCTGCCCATTCCATTCATTTATATCAGGCACAAAAGCAATGTCCAGGCAGCCACTGCCAGCGGCAATTTCCCTTACCATATGGCCCAGTTGCCAGGCTACTGCCTGTTGTCGCTTTGCGCCTGGCCCTTCTAACCACAAACGCAGATGACTGCCTTCTCGCCCGATGGCCCGGACCTCCAGTACTCGCCCTTTGCGCAAAGCCAGGACCGGGATAGGGTTACCATAGCCATAGGGTTCTAACTGAGCCAGTTCCTGTACCAGCTCCTCCGTCACCTGTCCCCAGGCCACTTCCCCTTCAACAAGCAAGTCAGGCACCAGGTCCATTTCCGTTAGCCAGGTATTGGCCAGTTCATTCAGCTGTTCCCGCAAGCGGGGGATCTGATTCCGGTTCAGGCTTAGACCAGCAGCCATCGGGTGTCCGCCAAATTTTGTCAGCAAATCCCGGCACTGGCTCAAAGCTGAAAACAGGTTAAATCCGGGAATGCTGCGCCCCGAGCCTTTGGCTTCATCTCCCTCTAATCCCAGTAACAGTGTGGGGCGATAATATCTTTCCACCAGCCGGGAGGCAGCTATTCCCAGTACTCCATGATGCCAGTCCGTTTGAGCCAGCACCAGTACCCTGTCCCTGGCCAGGCAACCCTCCTCTTCTACCAGGCGGCAGGCAGCCTGGACAATCTGGTTTTCAATCTGCTGCCGTTCCCGGTTGGTCCGGTCCAGCAGACTGGCCATTTCCAGCGCTTCACTTCCCTTTTCTGTTATCAATAAACGCACCGCCATCTCCGCCGAACTAAGGCGCCCGGCTGCATTGAGCCGCGGCCCAATCTGAAAGGCCAGCTGTTGAGCTGTAAGTCCCACTGGCTCAATCCCTGCCACCTGGCAGAGAGCCACCAACCCCGGCCGGGGCGAGTGACGCATGCGTTCCAGACCGGCTTTTACCAGCAACCGATTCTCTCCGTGCAAAGGAACCAGATCAGCTACAGTACCGATAGCGGCCAAATCCAGCAAGGCCAGAGCCTTTTCCCCCAGCAAGGCCTGTGCTAGTTTGAAAGCAATCCCCGCACCGCATAAATCCGGCCAGGGATAATGATTATCCGGTCGTTTGGGATTGACCACCGCTTCTGCTGGCGGTAGCTCCCCCTGTAATTCATGGTGATCGGTAACGATCACTTTCATTCCCAGTTCCCTGGCCCGTACTACCTCCTGGAAAGAGGCTATCCCGCAGTCCACTGTGATCAGCAGCCTGGTGCCCTTTTGCGCCAGCTGTTCCACCGCTGCCAGATTCAACCCATATCCTTCCGTAAACCGGTTGGGCAAATAGTAGTCTACCCTCTCCCCGGCCAGAGGCTTTAAGGCCAGATAGAGCAAAGCGGTTGCTGTTACACCGTCGGCATCATAGTCACCGTAAATGGTGATTTTCTCCTGTCTCTGTAAAGCCTGTTGCAAAATCTCCAGGGCCTTTTCCAGATCAGGTAATTCCAGCGGATTGCCCAGATCGGCAATACTCCCACGCAAGAACAGGTGAGCTGAGGTTAGATCAGTTATGCCCCGGTTCAGCAGGATTCCGGCCAGCAAAGGGGAGATCCCCAGCTGCTGAGCCAGAATTCGGGCCCGGTCAGGATCGGGCCGGGCAAGACGCCAGCGTTTATGCACACTCTCCCCACCTTTATCTCAATCTTGTCTCCCTTCCAGCTCACAGTCATCACAATCAAAACAGCGGGTAGAGCCGTGGGTACAGGGCTCCACATGGATAACGGCATGGGTATTGGGCAATACCTCCTGAATCCGCTGTTCCAGATGGTCGGTAATTTCATGCACCCGGCTAATAGACCAGCTCTGAGGCACTACCAGATGCAAATCCACAAACCGCTCTGAGCCAGCTTTGCGGCTGCGCAGCTGGTGGTACTCCAGGTAATAGTCCCGGTGTTTTTCCAGAATCTCAATGATTTTGTGCTCCTCCTCTTCCGGTAAGCGCGTATCAATAATATCCACAAAGGCTTCTTTAGTCAGATCCCAGGCCGCTTTCAAAATCAGCAGGGCGACGATAATCGCGACCACAGCATCCAGCCAGGCCCAACCCGTTACAGCCATCAGCCCCAGACCGAGCAACACCCCGGCGGAAGTATAAACATCAGTACGCAGATGCCAGGCATCCGCTGCCAGGGCAACGGAATCGGTCTCCCGCGCCACCTTGAATAAATGGGCTGATATCAGCCAGTTTACTCCTGCCGAAAAGGCCATAACCAGCGCTCCCAGCCCCAGCTTTTCCACCTCACCCCCCCGGAACAGCCGGAGTACAGCTTCATAGATTATATACAGAGCAGCGGCAAAAATCAGGACCGCTTCAATAGTCCCGGAGACATTTTCCAGCTTGCCATGTCCATAGGGATGCTGTTCATCCGGGGGTTTATTGGCTTTTTTAATGGAAAAGTAGGCGATCCCAGCTGCCGCCAGGTCCAAACCACTGTGAATGGCTTCTGAAATAACGGCTACCGATCCCATCCAAAGTCCAACTGCCAGTTTTGCCAGCACCAGCAAACTATTGGACAAAACCGAAAGTCGGGCAGCCTGTAATTTGGCTAATCCGGCTCCACCGGCCATAATATCCCCTCCGATATTGCAAAATAAAAGCCGCGGGTGCCCGCTGTACCAGACCCGCAGCCATATAGGCTCACTATTATTTTACATGCTTTCAACCCTCTTATGCAAGCTATGCTTTTTTAGCATAGCGGCGCAGATCAAACCAGAGGGGGCTGGCCGTACAGATGGAGGAGTATGTCCCACTTAAAACCCCAATCAACATGGCCAGAACGAAATTGTATATGGTTTCCCCGCCAAAGACCAGCAAAGCCACCAGCACGAATACCACAGTCAGAACGGTATTGATGGTCCGGCCAAAGGTCTGATAAATACTGGAATTGATTACATCCTCTACTTCCTGATCCTTGCGGCGTTTCAAAAGATTTTCCCGAATTCGGTCAAAAATGACAATAGTATCATTTATACTGTAACCGATGATAGTCAAAATCGCTGCTACAAAGGCACTATCCACTTCCAGCTGTAACAGGGAAAATACCCCAATTACCACCAGCACATCATGAAGCAGGGCAGCAATGGCACTGAGTCCAGACCAGAATTCAAAGCGCCAGCTGATATAAATGATCATCAATACAATCGCAATCCCCAGGGCCAGCAGGGCATTGCGCAGCAATTCCTTACCGATCACCGGCCCTACCTTGTCTTCCCGGCGCAGGTTAAAGTCACCGGTCTTTTCCCTGATAGCCTTTAGCACCTCATCTCGATCCTTTTCCGCTAAAGCTACTGTCCGAATCAGAATCCGATTCCCTTCGGCAGCCTGAATCCCGGCATTGCCCAGGCCTTTTTCCTTCAGAGCTGCCCTAACCTGTTCAATGGCCGGCACTTGCTTGTATTCCAGTTCCAGCAAAGTCCCGCCGGTAAAATCTATCCCCAGATTCAATCCCTGCCAGACCAGGGATACCAGACCTGGAACGATAATCAGCAATGAAATGATATACCAGACCAGGCGAGTTTTGACAAAATGCACGCGCACGCTACTGCACCTCCTAAGCCCCGAATAGTTTGCTGTTCTTAACTCCGGCATCGGCAATCAGCCGCAACATCCAGCGGGTGAAAGAAATAGCGGTAAACATACTGGCCACAATCCCCAGGGCCAGGGTGACCGCAAACCCGCGAATGGAAGCTGTGCCCAGGAAATAGAGGACAGCAGCAGCAATCAAAGTAGTAACATTGGCATCCAGAACGGTGGTAAAGGCCCGATTAAATCCGGCCTCAATGGCCGTCCGGACGGTTTTGCCCGCCCGCAGTTCCTCCTTAATGCGTTCATAAATGATAATATTGGTATCCACCGCCATACCCAGCGAAAGGAGGAAACCGGCAATACCCGGCAGAGTCAGGGTAGCATTGAGAGCTGCCAGCAATCCTAATACCAGGAAGGCATAGACCACCAGGGCAAAATCCGCCACCAGCCCCGGTAGACGATAGAACAGAATCATAAAGACCAGAATAGCCACCAGGCCAATTTCCCCGGCCAGTATGGATTTATTGAGAGAATCCGACCCCAGAGTGGGCCCTACTACCCGTTTTTCGACAAATTCCAGATCCAGTGGCAGCGCTCCGGCCCGCAGGAGTTTGGCAATATTCTCAGCTTCTTCCACAGTACGATTACCGGTAATGCGGGCCTGCCCATTGGTAATGGGCTCCTTTACGACCGGATTGGTCAGCAACTGCTCGTCCAGATAGATGGCAATGGGCTTGCCCACATTTTTGGTAGTAATCTCAGCAAATTTCCTGGCTCCCTCAGAAGTAAAGGTTAAGCTGATTTCGGGCTGGTTAGTATAGGGGTCAATCCCTGTTTGCGCAGTTTTCAGGTCTTCTCCGGTCAAAACTGTTTTCCCGTCAGCAGTTTTAAAGCGCAAAACAGCAGTTTTACCGATCAGGCGAATGGCTTCTTCCGGATCCTTTAAACCGGCCAATTCTACGATAATCCGGTCCCGACCTTCTGGCTGGATTACCGGTTCCCTGACCCCGGTTTCATTGACCCGCCGGTGTAAAACCTCAATCGTCCGGGCAATAGCATCCTGAGTCACAGCAGTTTCCTTGGTAGCCTTAGCCTGTAGCACCACATGGACGCCACCCTGCAAATCCAAACCCAGGTTGATGTACTTAGTAATCAGTCCAAAGCTGCCGGCCATGACCGCACTTAACAGCATGACTGTTACTACCAGTGTAATCAGGCTTTTCTTGCGCATGCTAGCTCATAATCCTCCTCATTCTAAGTTTCCCTGTCCATTATAGTCCTTGATGGCACAAAGTGTCAATTCTCTACAGCAATTTCACCCCATTGATAATCAACTCAAACTGGCATTTGAGAAAATCGGCGGCACGGCGACATAAAACCATGCGGGTGAGGAAAATCTCGAAATATTCCAGAACAGGACAGATTTCAGTATCAATGGTCAATTCCAGACTGATCGTCTTGTTTTCTGCATTTACTCGTAAAAAGGAGTGTTCTACCGCATAGTTTACCCGGTCATGGATATCAAAAGTGGCAAAATCCTGATTGCGTACCCGGCTGCGGTGCACATCGGATTTGTCCGCCAGGATAACAGCCGCTGCCACCGGATTAACCGGTATTCCTCGTTGTTCATCATGGTTCCCGATAGCGGCAATCACCAGAGCGATTTCCTCCGGTTCCATACCCAGTTCCCGCAAAATGGGCAGAGCCAGAGTAGCTGCCAGTTCAGCATGGTAATGGCGATTGACTACATTGCCAATATCATGAATATAGCCGGCGATAGCTGCCAGCTCACAAAGGCGCTCCTCATATCCCAAACGTTCCAGTATATTTCTGGCAATAGCCGAAACCAGATGGACATGCCGGTAGCCATGTTCAGTAAAACCCAGCACACCCAGGTGCTCATTGCCTTTACGAATAAAAGCATCGACAAGTGGATGTTTTTTTACATCTTCCAGCTTAACTGTCACGCTGTTGCCCCTCCTCCAAAAAGCTCAATGCTACTGCCAGAACCTGTTCCTCTGTCATAGCATCGGTATTTATGTACAGGTCACAGTTTTCCCGGGCATGTCTCAGCCGGTGCTTTTGCTCTTTCAGCCTTTCTTCACCCCAGGCTACCTGGCGTCGCTGTTTTATGACAGCCAGAGATGCATCAAGATAGATCAGCACATCCGGCTTGGTCAGTTGCCACATAGTGGGGCTAATAGAATGTTCCTGCGCTACGGTATGGGCATGATAGCCCCGGGCTTTCAGACCCTGTACCAGTGTGGACTTGCCTGCCCCACAGGGCCCGGCCACCACGATCAGCCGCTCTTTTCCCATACCTATCGCCTCCTTACTGGCACTATCGGACGGGGAAGGACAAATCCAGGGTGCGCCATTCTTTTTCAGGAACTTCCCCTACAGTCAATACCACTACTGACATATCATCGGCCGGCCGGCCCTGATCCAGTTCTTCCATCTGGGTAAGCAAATGTTCGGCAATTAAAGAAGCATCAACAGGCTCATAACCCCGTAAAAAATGAAGAAAATCCTCACCATCCCAGCCCTGGCCGGTACGCTTGCCTGCCTCCCACACCCCATCAGTGAAGGCCAGTACAATCAACCCGGCTACCAGCGGCAGCTCGGTTATTTCCGGTTTCATGGTCCGCTGTACTCCAATGGGAGCGACATCCCTGCCCAGAATCCGCCCTCCATCGGGGCCGCTGATCACTACCGGACAATGGCTGTTACGGGAAACCAGCAAAGAACGGGTTTGCAAATCTGCTGAAATTAAGGTCAGTTCCGCTGAAACCCGACCATGTTTAACCGCATATAAAAAGTCATGAACCGCCCGGGCCACCGCGCCATCTCGTACTCCTTCGGACAGGAGGGTAACGGCTTTGGTCACCACCAGATTGCTGGTACCTTTGGCTGCCCAGCCACTCCCCTGCCCATCAGCCATGATCACCGATAGCCCACCTTTGGCCCGTTCGACAACTTCCACACTATCCCCGCTTTCCCGGGACGCATATTTGGGCCGCTTGCGCACCGCTATGCGAACTTCCAGCACTAGCCTTCCCCTCCATTGTGAGTGATTGTCCCTTATGTTATTCGTGATTATAATAGAAAATCCTGTCTGCAATAAGCCCGAAAATACCAGAAAAAAAAGGGGGATATTATTTTTATCCCCCGAACTCCGCTGTTTTTTGCATTTTTTCCGTTTTTCCCTTTTGATTCAGCCCTAATGTAAAGGCGAGAATAGTATCAATTTTGGCCATATCCTCCTCACTGAGGCTGCCAATAAAATTAGCTGGTGTAAAATGTCGTCGACTGAGGGTGCGTATCTGCAAGCAAAGAGCAACACATTCTTTGTTGAGCCCATTTTGACCACCAGGGGTGATAGGAGCGGAAAAAAGTATATTTTTCAGGCGACTGTTAGCACTTAAAGGAATAACAGTGATGGTGGGACTGAACTTATTGGCGATTTCCCCTTGAATCACCACCACCCTATGACAACCCCGGGGTAATGTCTGTTCAACCCCTAGCGGTAACTGAAACACATCACCGCGTCTAGGTTGGAAAACTTCTTCCAGCCTTACCAATACTACCATTCCTCCTTTCCAGCCACAGATCCCAGGCTCTGCTAGCCTCCCGGTCCAGAGCTTCCCACAAGCCCAGTTTCTTCAACCACAGCCCAGTACCTGAACACCAGCTCTGCCAGATCAGCCAGGATTTTGAATGCCGAATATAATACCGCTTGGAAGGGGGGTGTTTTAAAACCAGTCTACGCCCGCGTTCTGCTGTCCAGTATTGGCCGCCAGGACCGGTAACCGGCTGAAACCAGGTCAACAGACGTCGAAACCCGCCTTTAAACCAGTTCATCACTTCGTCATATTTAGTCACTTCTCTCATCCCCCTTGAATTTTGTCGTTTAATGAAAATATCTACCGATTTCGTAATATTTCTTTGAAAATCTCTTGTTTTTATTATTAGACGCTTGACTGAATTTTCCTGCTAATTTTTTAAAATTTTTTGTTAGACCAAAAACAAAAACCCGGCTCCGAGTGAAACCGGGTTTCTCCATTTTATTCCTTTTCTTCCCCTTCTTTATAGGCAATGGCGCTTTTGAGAATTTCAATCTCCACTTTATCCGCCACTTTCAGCATGACGGTTTTTTCCTTGACCCGCATAATGGTACCACAAATACCACCAATGGTTACCACTTTATCCTTTGGTTGCAAACTTTCCAGCAGCTGTTTCTTCTGTTTGGCCTGTTTTTGCTGGGGACGGATTAAAAGAAAATAGAAAAGCACAAAAAACAGCACCAGGGAACCAATATTCATCAATTGAGCCTGATTCAATGACTTTACCTCCCTTTTTTCATGTTGTCCAATATAATTCGCTACACTTGCGGTTATTCCTCCTGGTCGCCTTCATATTTAGCCATAAACTGGCGTTTAAATTCCACAAACCTGTCTTCCAGAATGGCCTGCCGGATTCCCTCCATCAGCCGCAGGAGGAAATAGAGGTTATGAATGGTGGCCAGCCGCAAGGCCAGAACCTCTTCTGCCTTAAAGAGGTGGCGCAAATAGGCCCGGCTGTAATTGCGGCAAGTATAGCAATCACATTCAGGGTCCAGGGGTGAAAAATCCCGGGCATAGGCGGCATTGCGAATCACCACTTTGCCTCGACTGGTCAGGCAAGTACCATTTCTGGCAATTCGGGTGGGCAATACGCAATCAAACATGTCTACTCCCAGGGCCACCCCTTCCAGTAAGCAATCGGGTGAGCCTACTCCCATCAGATAGCGGGGCTTGTCCTTGGGCAACAGGGGTACTGTATAGTCCAGCACCTCATACATCAAGGGTTTAGGCTCTCCTACCGATAATCCGCCAATGGCATAGCCGGGAAAATCAATTTCCACAATCTCCGCCGCACTTTGTTCCCGCAAATCCCGATAGGTAACCCCCTGAACTATCCCAAACAGGGCCTGATCTTCTTTATGATGAGCGGCTTTACAGCGTTTGGCCCAGCGGGTAGTGCGCTCCATCGCTGCCCTGGCATATTCATAACTGCTGGGATAAGGAGCGCATTCATCAAAGGCCATGGCAATGGTGGAACCCAGGGCCATTTCAATTTCCATCACCTTTTCCGGGCTCAGAAAATGGCTACTGCCATCCAGATGGCTTTTAAAAGTCACCCCCTCTTCTGTTATATTACGCAAAGGTCCTAAACTGAAAACCTGAAAACCCCCGCTGTCGGTCAGAATCGGGCGGTCCCAGTGCATAAACCGGTGTAATCCCCCGGCTTCTTTAATTAACTCGTGGCCGGGGCGCAGATAGAGATGGTAGGTGTTGGCTAGAATGATCTGGGCCCCAATTTCCTTGAGCTCCTCGGGCGTCATGGTTTTGACAGTTGCCTGAGTGCCTACCGGCATGAAAACCGGGGTATCAATTACCCCATGGGGGGTGTGCAGGCGTCCGACCCGGGCTTTGGTCTCCTTGCATTCCTTGATCAGTTCATAACGTACCGGCATATGTTAATCCTCCTCAAATGATCAGCATGGCATCCCCAAAACTGAAAAAGCGATACCTTTCCCTTACAGCCTCCTCATAAGCTGCCAGAATCCGTTCCCTTCCTACCAGGGCAGCTACCAGCATTAATAAGGTGGATTTGGGCAAATGGAAATTGGTAATCAGGCCATCGATCATCTTAAACTGATAACCGGGATAGATAAAAATATCAGTCCAGCCTTCCCCGGCCTGGACCTGTCCCGGAGCCACTGCCGCTGTTTCCAGCACCCGGGTGGAGGTAGTGCCTACCGCAATTACCCGCCTCCCTTCGGCTTTGGCCCGGTTTAAAACCTGAGCCGCTTCTGCAGAAAGGCGGTAGTATTCAGCATGCATCTGATGTTCCTCAATCTTCTCCACCTTTACCGGACGGAAAGTACCCAGGCCTACATGGAGCAGGACTTTGACAATTTCTATTCCCCGCTCCTGCAATTCCGCCAGCAGGCGCGGCGTAAAATGCAAGCCGGCAGTAGGAGCCGCTGCTGAACCCTCTTCCCGGGCGTATACTGTTTGATAGCGCTCCCGGTCTGGCAGCTTTTCCCGAATATAGGGAGGTAAAGGCATTTCCCCCAGCCGGTCCAGCAGTTCCTCCCAGACGCCCCGATAGACAAACCGCAGAATTCTGCCCCCTGCCGGAGTAACATCCTCCACTTCGGCTTCCAGCAAACCGTCACCAAATTGCAGCCAGGTGCCCGGTCGTGCCCTTTTGCCGGGTTTCAGCAATACTTCCCAGCGATCCTTGTCAATTCTGTGCAGTAAAACTACCTCAATTCGAGCACCAGTACCCTTTTTTTCGCCAAACAGGCGAGCCGGAATTACGCGAGTTTCATTGACGACCAGGACATCCCCGGCCCGCAAGTATTCCGGCAGTTGATAAAAGTAACGATGTTCCAGGCGCTTCTCCTGGCGAAAAAGCACCAGAAGACGCGAATGGTCCCGCGGTTCCACTGGCTGCTGGGCAATCAATTCTTCCGGTAGAAAAAAATCAAAATCACTGACACGCATTTAAACCCCTCATCCCTTTAATATACACATGGTAGATTATATCCATTAAGTCGAAAAATATCAATGAAAAAAGAAGGCAGAATAACTGCCTTCTTACTGAGACTGGTTATAATCGCCCACCAGCTGGGCACCCGTATAGTAAAATTGCAGAATCTGTTTATAGGTCTGACCGTTTTCCGCCCGGCCCTTGGCCCCGTACTGGGACATCCCCAGTCCATGACCCCAGCCTTCTGAGGTAAAGGTAACGGATTGCAGCTCCTGGGTTACAGGGTCCTTGACCAGAGTCATGGATTTGGCCCGGGCTTTTAAACCAAAGGTGGTCCTAACCCTGTCGGCGTTTTTGAGGATCACTTCCAGCGGGTTGCCATTTTTGTCCTTACCAGTTATGCGCAAAATTTGTATACGCTGGCCTACAGTGGTCAGTTTGTCCACTATTAAGTCAGTAACATCCCCAAAATTATAGCCTTTAAGATTAAGTTGAGTGATTAAACCCGCCTTATCATAGGTCACAGTATTTTTCGGGTCACTCCGATAATGCCAGTCATTATAATCAAAGGGGTCGACTTTACCCCGCAGGTAAGCTACTGTCGAAGACCATACCTCCTCGCTGTTTTCAGTAGCACCACCATTGCTGGAATGGAAAACAGCGTCAATAGGCTGGCCATTATAGACCAGTACCTCACCCCGGGTCTGATCCACCGCACTGCTGCTACTGCCCCTTTCTTTGTCATACCCGCCATAAACCTGGCTGGCATCAGTAGGCAGAACGTTATATTCCGCCAGCGGATTAGCTTTGATCTGCCGCAGGGCATAGGTGCGGGCCGCTACCGCCTGAGCTTTCAGGGCTTCCATATGCCAGGAAGTGGGCATTTCCGATGGTACCACCCCGTAGAGATATTCCTCCATCGGTAAAACATTGATGATATTAAAAGCGGTTTCTGAGCGGGGGATTAAGCGGAAATTGCCGCGATATCTTTTGCCATTAAAACCGATTAAAGGCGGATTGTTCAACTGAGTCGACTGGCGCTGAAACTCCAGGGGCCCCACGAAGGTACCTGCAGGCGTACCATCTACTGTCAGGGCCAGGCCTTTGGCCGCCCTCGGCTTAGCCTGAGCATCCACCATGAAGTAGTCCTTTGGCAAGGCCTGCACAGTGCCTCCAGCTCCTACCCCATAAAGTCCAGTGCTATCAGCAGGCAGAGTAGTAACCGCTCCCTCACCATTTAACACATAGATGTCCCCGCCATTATCCGGGCTGACATCTACCTGTACGCCATCACTATTATTCACTGTAGCCACTACCGCCCCGGTTTTGTTATCCACCACTTGATAAGGGCCGTAGATTTTGTCAGAATAGCTGCTGGCATCAATTTTCAAGGCCACCTTGATAATCGGCTGAGCCGCTGCCAGAATCGGGGCCGGTGCAGTCAGATAGCCCAGCATCAATACGATGAGGATGAGGGTCCCGATTTTTTTCTTCATTGTTCTCTCCTCCCCCGTTCTCTTAAAAAGAAAATTCGACAGAAAAAGGGAAAGTTCCTGCTGGTAAAAAAGAAAAATACCTGTCCCAAGCGCATAATAGACCTGAGACAGGTATTTTTTCAGTTATTATCAGTCTTCTGCTGCTGTGTTTGCGTCTCTCCTGAAGTGGAAGGAGTAGCGGTTCCCCCTTCTCCCCCTAGAGAAAGGTCAATTTCAGTAATGAAAACAATCCCCTGATCCTCCGGCTGGGCGACTGCCGGCTTGGTCGGATTAGCAGGTGCAGGTTGGCTGGTCTGCGGCTTACCGGAATTAGTTGTGGCCGGTTTTACCGTTACCGCAGGTTTTTGCTCTTTGGTAGATTGCCCCTGCTGTTTAGTGCTGTTCCTGGAAACAGATTTAGTCTCTGTCTGCACCCTGGCTTCGGATTTTACCGTTTGCTGCTTCTCGCCTTTAGCCACAGCAGTCGTAGCAGGTTTTACCGTTTCCTGTTCCTGCCGGTTTTTCTTTTCCTCAATATTCTGGACCAGCTTACCTAAGGACAATCCCTGGCCGGCAGCAATCTGTACTGCCTGGGGCACTGTAACCACCGTCTTCAGAGCCACCTGCAGTTGCTGGCGCTCCAGAAACTGTTTGGTCTGCTGCCTTAAAAGAGCTGCAACCTGGGCTGCCTTAGCCTCGCCCTGACGGGAAGCCACCGCCAGGATAATCTGGGGCGAACCGTTTTTACCCAGATATCCAGCCGCTTCTGCTGCCCTGGTCAGGCGATTGACCGCTTCTGCTGCCGCCAGACCATGAATGGGCGTACTGGCCAGCAGCTCTTTAGCCTCCTGGTTCAATCCTTGTTCTTCCACTACCCGGTTCTGGTCATCCAGCCCCAGCTGAAAGCTGGGATTGATGTCCAGAGAAAGGTAAGTAACTACAGGGCCCAGGTTCGGTTGATTCCACTGCTGCCAGAAGGGCAGAAGAGCCAGTACCAGAAAGACAGCTGCCACCGCCCCCAGCCAGTGTCGCCAGGAGGTGAAAACTGCCACTTTTTCTGGCCCTAATTCAATTTCCTCACCAATCTCCACCGGTTTATGCAGGCGAATAGTGCGGAATTCGCCACCGGGGCCGAGGACAATGGCCTGCTTGCCCTCGATTTCCAGCACCACGCCTTTGTTCTTTTTCATCGCAGGTCACCACTTTCCTCACTGCACATATTCTTTCAGATAGGAAAAATCATAAATCAAAATGAGGGCGATGGCTATTATGTACTTGCGTTGCCGTTCCAGAGTCTTGCGGCTGACCTCTACCAGCTCTGTCAACTCTTTCAAGGGCAATTCGCCCCGATTGAGCAGGTGCTGACGCAGTTCCGGCCGCTCTGCCACCAGCCGAGCAGCAGCCAGGGCATTGGCTCTGGCATCGGCGTGTTTGGGACAAATTTCCGGCAGCTCCCGGAAACTGATCTGAAAGCGGGCCAGCAACTTGCTATAGGCTACAATCTCCTCCCGGCGTTCCAGGCGTTCCTGTTCCAGCTGATGCTGTAGCATCGCCTGGTGCATGGTCATGCGTTCAGCTACTACCAGGCCATCTTCCTCTTCCTGGCCCAGACCCGACAGAGGGATTACCTTATTCCCGCGCTGTTCTTTGCGGTAATAGTCAATTAACCGCCGTTTAATTACTGTTTCAGCAAAGGCAAGAAAGCTACCGCTCTTCTGGGGGTCATAACTGTTAATGGCCTCATCAAAGGCCATTAAGCCGATACTGATTTCCTCATCCTGGCCCTGTTGTACAAACCGTCCGCTTCTTTGCGAAAGCACTCGCAAAATGAAGGGTTTAAACTGGCGGATGAGTTCCTCCCGTGCCCCGTGCTCTCCTCGTTGCGCCTGGGCTAACAGCTCCAGATGCCGGGGAGATTCCTGGACCTCCATATGGGGTTCGGTTCGACCCATGCCTTTCACCCCTCATCAAATAGATTCGCTCTATCCCCTCTTTTTACGGGGGTACTAACGCCGAAAAAGCAAATTTAACAAAAGAGTAAGAATTATGCTGATCACAATGCTGGTAGCAAGAGGAAAGTAAAAGGTAAAATTCCCTTTCTGAATATAGATATCCCCTGGCAAACGGCCAGCAGGCAGAATTTTCTCCATTAACCAGATTAACAGGCCCACTCCCACCAGAAACAGACCTGTTCCCATCAGCCATTTACCCATACCTATACCTCCACTCCCAAATGGCGATAGGCCAGCTGGGTGGCCACGCGACCCCTGGGGGTGCGCTGGATGAAACCCAGCTGTAACAGGAAAGGTTCATAAACATCTTCGATAGTAGTGGCCTCTTCCCCGGTAGAAGCGGCCAGGGTGTCCAGCCCTACCGGACCGCCCCCAAATTTGAGAATAATGGTTTCCAGCAAGCGGCGATCTGTCTGGTCCAGGCCCAGCTCATCCACTGCCAGCAAATCCAGGGCCTGGGCCGCTACCTCCCCGGTAATCCTCCCCTGAGCTCTAACCTGGGCATAGTCCCGTACCCGTTTCAACAATCGGTTGGCAATGCGGGGGGTGCCCCGGCAACGGCCAGCAATCTCCCGCGCTCCCTCAATGGTAATGGGGATTTGCAAAATCCCGGCCGCCCGCACCACAATGGCGGTCAGTTCGTCTTGTTCATAGTAATCCAGGCGGCAGATTACCCCGAACCGATCCCGCAACGGGGCACTTAAAGCCCCGGCTCGAGTGGTCGCTCCTACCAGGGTAAAGGGCGGCAAATCCAGGCGCAGGGAACGGGCACTGGGACCCTTGCCGATAACAATATCCAGAGCAAAATCCTCCATGGCGGCATAAAGCACTTCCTCCACACTGCGGCTGAGACGATGAATCTCATCGATAAACAGAATATCCCGGGCCTGCAAATTGGTGAGCAAAGCCGCCAGATCTCCAGGACGCTTAATGGCAGGCCCGGAAGTAATGCGCAAATTCACTCCCATTTCATTGGCAATCACCGTAGCCAGGGTGGTTTTACCCAGGCCGGGAGGGCCATAAAGCAACACATGGTCCAGAGCTTCCCTTCGGGCTCTGGCTGCTTCGATGAAAATTTGCAAGTGTTCCTTGACCCTGGTTTGGCCGATATATTCCTTCAGGCGGCGGGGCCTTAGACTTAAATCCCATTCAGCCTCTTCCCCCATTTGAGGTGAGAGCAGTCTTTCTTCCATTCCTCAGGCCTGGTTCAAAAAACTTGACTGTTTTTATTTTTAGTCAAGTCGGCCCCCAGACCAGGCTTTCGCCTCCTTCCGAATACTTGATTTGGCCCCGCAGGGCAGGGCGACAGGGGACCTCGGCCCGGGAGTTCCACCCGGACGGGAGTACTGCACCGGTTTATGCTGACCTCCCGGTGAGAGTATAACTCCGCCTCCCGCGTCCTGTTAGGACGCCTACCGGTTTCTCCGA